>NZ_JBEUMH010000020.1:0-52188 GCF_041080745.1 Stenotrophomonas sp. JAG2
CCATGGAGGCTCATGTCGCGCCATCCATGGCGCTCATGGTCCCGCCAACCCACCCACACCAGCCCTTCGACAGTGCGTCGGTGTGTCAGTAGCAGCAATGGCAACAGCGACAGCAAGGCCAACAGCCGCTGCCCCGATCACGCATCACCAGCGCCGAGCAGTTGAAGCAGCCATCAACTCTCCCCGTTCTTCCTCGCACTCCGCTGCCGGTCGATGCGGAAGATGTAGCGCTGGATCGCGCTGTCGCCGCCGCGCGGGAGGTCGTCGAAGCGCATGCCGATGCGTTTCATTTCGACCCCGTTGGGCAGCTTGACCGCCAACTGGTTGCAGACGATCAGCGAGACATGCAGCGGGCTGCCATCGGGCAGGTCCAGCTGGGCCGCGTAGCGTTTCTGCAGGGAGAACACGTTGCAGTCCACCGGCACCGTGACGGCCAGGCCGCCGCCGCTGATGTCCACCACGCGCAGCTGCAGGATCTCGCTGCGGTCTTCGTTGACCGGGAACTGCAGGTGCGGTGAATCGGTGATCGGCGTTTCCAGCCGATACAGCTCGCGGCGCTGCAGGTGCACCAGCTCCTCGGGGAAGGGCACGCGGAAGGCGACGTGGCCTTCATTGCGCACGCGCTCCAGGCCGTCCAGGCGGAAGCGCACCATCACCCGGTCCAGCTGCGCGAAGCAGAGCAGATGGCCGGCCTCTTCGGCAGCGCGGTTGGAGGTCTCGGAGGGGCTGCCGTCCAGCAGCAGCGAATCCTCGTCGTCGTCCAGTTCCAGCACCGCGGTGGGGAAGGACTGGTCGCGGCCGCCCAGGTGGGCGTTGATCAACGAACGCTGGTCGATCAGCGCCTGCAGCAACTGCCGGATCTGGCGGGGGTTGCGGACCAGGTACCGGTCATCCGTGCCATCGTCGTGGGTGGCATGGGGTCGGTCGTGTGCGTCGTGGCTGCCTTCGGACATGGAATCTGCTGGGTTGGGCGGGTGCCGGCACGCGTAGATACCGGGGCTCTGTCCGTTTATCGGCAGTAGTTCACATTTATGTAGGGGGAATTGTGTCGCCCCGCGAAGAAGACGGGCCGGTGAAACGACGACACCCCGCCGGGGCGGGGTGTCGTCAGGGTCAGTTGATCATGCGACGCGCGCGATCAGAACTCCTGCCACTCGGCGTCGTTGGCCAGTGCCGGTTCCCGGGTCATTGCCCGGCGCGGAGCGGCGACAACACTGCGCGGCTTGGCCGGGGCGGCGGCTCGCGCTGCGGCAGGCGAACGCACCACGGCGGCCGGTGCGGCCGTCGGGGCAGCGTAGGCCTGCCCGTCCAGCTTGAACAGCGAGACGGCGTCGGTCAGGTGGCCGGCCTGCTCTTCCATGGCGCGGGCGGCGGCAGTGGCTTCTTCCACCAGCGCGGCATTCTGCTGGGTGGTTTCGTCCATCTGCACCACGGTGGTGTTGACCTGCTCGATGCCGGCCGACTGTTCCTGCGATGCGGCGGAAATCTCGGCCATGATGTCGGTCACGCGCTGCACCGAGGCGACGATCTCGCCCATCGTGGCACCGGCCTGGTTGACCAGCTGCGAGCCCTCGGCGACCTTGCCGACGGACTCATCGATGAGCCCCTTGATCTCCTTGGCGGCGCCCGCCGAGCGCTGGGCCAGGGTGCGCACTTCGGAGGCCACGACCGCAAAGCCGCGCCCCTGTTCGCCAGCACGTGCCGCCTCGACCGCGGCGTTCAGTGCCAGGATGTTGGTCTGGAAGGCGATGCCGTCGATGACGGTGATGATGTCGGCGATGCGACGCGAGGAGGCGTCGATTTCGTGCATGGTGCTGACCACGCGGCCGACCACTTCGCCGCCCTGCGAGGCCACCGAGTGCGCGCCGATGGCGAGCTGGTTGGCCTGGCGGGCATGCTCGGCGTTCTGGCGCACGGTGGAGGTCAGTTCCTCCATCGAGGCGGCGGTTTCTTCCAGGTTGGCGGCCTGCTGCTCGGTGCGGCGCGACAGGTCGTTGTTGCCCGAGGCGATCTCGCCCGCCGCGGTGCTGATGCTGGAGGAGGCCTGCTGGATGCGGCCGACGATCTGGGTCAGCTGGGCGACGGTGGTGTTGGCATCGTCGCGCATCGCGGCGAACACGCCGTGGAACTCGCCCTGCATGCGCGCGGTCAGGTCGCCGGCGGCGATCGACTGCAGCAGGTGCGAGAGCTGGGACAGGTTGCCGTCGGCGACCTGCATCATGGTGTTGAGGTTCTCGATCATGACCCGGAAGTCGTGCTCGAACCGCAGCGCATCGCCGCGCTGGGTGAAGTCACCGGCCGCCGCCGCCTGGGCCAGCGACTGGATCTGGGTGTTGATCGCCAGCAGGCTGGCCTTGGCCGCATCCATCGATTCGTGCAGGATCGCGCGGGTGCCGGGCAGGCGGCGGGCGTTCGGCGAGAGGTCGCCGGCGGCGTACTGGTTCAGGACGTTGATCGCGTCCTTGATCGAATCCAGGTGCTCGAAGATCACCGTATTGACGCCGACGGCCAGCTGGCCGTACACGCCCGGGAAATCTTCCGGGATGCGGTGGCTGATGTCCGGACCGGCATGCATCTCGACCATCTGCTGGGTCTGCTCGGAGAAGCGACGCAGCATCACCGTCATGTCGCGGGTGGCGGCCAGCATCTTGCCGGCTTCATCCTTGCTGGTGGCCTGGATGTTGACCGACAGATCGCCACGCGCCACCGACTGGATGGCGTGCACGGCCTGGCCCAGCGGGCGGGTGATGGCGCGCGAGATCACCACGCCCATCACCGCGGCCAGCAGCGAGAGCAGCACGATGCAGCCGATGATCGCGTAGATGCTGTTGCGGTGGGTGGCGTTGGCGCTTTCGATGCGGCTGGCGACGACGCCATTGCTGAACTCGCCCAGCTCCTTGAGTGCGGCGAACAGCGCGCGGCGTGCCGGGCGCGACTGCTCATCGGAGATCTGCTGGGCGGTGACGCCGTCGCCGGCGGCGATCGCGGCCTTGATCAGGCCGTTGGCCTTGAAGTAGTCGGCGGTACGGGCGGCGACCACCTCGTAGAGCTGGCGCTCCTTGTCGCCGGCCGGCAGCGCGGCGTAGGCGGCCAGCTCTGCATTCACGATCTTGCCGGTGTCGGCCATGCGCTTGTCGTAGTCGGCAACCGACTCCGGCGTGTCGAGCACCGTCAGCTGCGCCATCTCGTAGGTACGGAATTCGCCGAGCTGCGCGCGCACCTCGCCCAGGTGCTGGACCGAGGGAATGTCGTTGGTGCTCATCGCACGCAACTGGTCATTGGCTTCGCCAAGACGGACCAGGACGAAGACGCCCAGGGCCAGCGTCATCAACGTGGTGAGGGTGAAGCCTACCGCCAGCTTGCGGGCGATGGGCAGGTCGTGGAACCACTTCATGATTGGAACTCCGGGCAGGGCAGTGGCGCACAGCCGTGGGGTGCTGGGCGGAATCAGCGGGATGGGGAGACGCGGGAGCGGAGGAGCGCGCGACGGTTGCCGTGGTCGCTACTTCGGATAGCGGCGTTGATCGGCCCCAACTTGATAGTGCGGCGTCACATTTTTTTCACGGCCGTGGCCAACGTTCAGCGGGCCGGGATGGTTGATGTTGCAAGGGTTTGCCGGGCGTTGACCGTACGCAGGCGGAGGGTGGGGGCCGATGCTTTGCACGGTGGCCCTCGATGAAGTTCACAGTTCGGCGTGTGTCGCCTGCCGTCGTCCACCCACGAACGAACGCCGCCGCTCCCGGGGGAGCGGCGGCGTCGGGGACAGCGAGAGGGCGGCGGTGTTACGCGGCCTGCGGCACCTTGAGCGAGCGCACCAGACCGCCGATGTCGACGATCAGCGCGACCCGGCCATCGCCGAGGATGGTGGCGCCGGAGACACCGCTGATGCGGCGGTAGTTGTTCTCGATGTTCTTGACCACGACCTGCTGCTGGCCGACCAGTTCGTCCACTTCCAGCGCGATCTTCTGACCATCGCCTTCAACGACCACCACCAGCGGATCATCCAGCGCACGCCCACCGTAGCCGTAGTACTCGCTGAGCGAAAGGATCGGCAGGTACTCGCCACGCACCCGCAGCACGCGGCCTTCGCCGGCCATGGTGCGAACGTCGTCGGCCTGCGGCTGCAGCGCCTCCAACACGTAGGCCAGCGGCAGGATCAGGGTTTCGCCGGCGACCGAGACGGTCATGCCGTCCAGGATCGCCAGGGTCAGCGGCAGGCGGATCAGCACGCGGGTGCCGTTGCCGGCCTGGCTCTCCAGCTGGACTTCGCCACCCAGTGCCTGGATGTTGCGGCGGACCACGTCCATGCCGACGCCACGCCCCGACAGATCCGTGACGGCATCGGCGGTGGAGAAGCCCGGCTGGAAGATCAGGTCCCACACCTGCGAATCGGTGGGGTTGTCCGGCACGCTCAGGCCACGCTCGAGCGCCTTGGACAGGATCTTGTCGCGGTTCAGGCCGCGGCCGTCGTCGCTGACTTCGATCACGATGTGGCCGCCCTGATGCGAGGCGGCGAGCGTGATCGTGCCGGTTTCGTCCTTGCCCGCCTCGCGACGCACGTCCGGCATTTCCAGGCCGTGGTCGATCGAATTGCGGACCAGGTGCACGAGCGGATCGGCGATCTTCTCGATCAGGCCCTTGTCCAGCTCGGTACCTTCGCCGATGGTGCGCAGGCGCACGTGCTTGCCCAGGCGCGAGGACAGATCGCGGACCAGGCGCGGGAAGCGGCGGAACACGGCGTCCACCGGCAGCATGCGCACGCCGATGACCGCTTCCTGCAGATCGCGGGTGTTGCGTTCCAGCAGGTCCAGGCCGGTCAGCAGCTGCTCGGCCTGCGCCGGGTCCAGTGCGTGCGAGACCTGCTTGAGCATGGCCTGGGTGATGACCAGTTCGCCGACCAGGTTGATCAGTGCGTCGACCTTGTCGACGCTGACGCGGATCGAGGTCTCGGCTTCATGTGCAGCGGCGGCCGGTGCGGCAGCGGCCGGTGCAGCGGCGACGGCGGCGGCCGGCTTGGCCTCGACCGGCGTGCTGGTGGCCAGGCTCGGCGGTGCGGCCGGACGGATGTCCAGTTCGCAGTCGTCCACGACCCAGGCGAAGGTGTCTTCGATCTTGCTGCGCGGCACCTTGCCGACCAGGCCAAGATCCCACGCCAGGTGGGCCTCGAGCGGATCGAGCTGATCGAAGCCGGGCAGGCGGTCCAGGCGCGCGGCGACCTGCAGCGAACCCAGGTGCTCGAGCTCGCGGATGATGCGCAGCGGGTCGTTGCCGCTCATGAACAGCGACGGTGCCGGCACGAAGCCGATCTGCCACGCCTCGGGGGTGTCATCGACCTTGGCGGCGACGACCGGCGCCGCGGCGGCGGCCTGGCCGGACAGTACCGCTTCCAGCCGCGCCTTGACCTCGGCGACCGCCTGCGGATCGGCCGCCTGACCGTGTTCGGCTTCACGCAGCAGGGCACGCAGCACGTCCACCGACGCCAGCATCGCGTCGACCGCGGCCGGCTCCAGCGCCCGCTTGCCGGCGCGCAGTTCGTCCAGCAGCGTTTCCAGGACGTGGGTCAGGGCGGCGATCGCGTCGAAGCCGAACGTGCCGGCGCCGCCCTTGATCGAGTGCGCGGCGCGGAACACCGAGTTGATGATTTCCGGGTCCTGCTGGCCCGATTCGAGCGCCAGCAGGCCAGCTTCCATCGCATCCAGCCCCTCGCGGCTTTCTTCGAAGAAGGTGGCGTGGAAACGTTGCAGATCCATGCTCATGGTGCGGGGTGTCCAGTTGCGAGGGGAGGGAAGGGTGAAGCGGGATCAGCCCAGGACTTTCTGGACGGTGGCGACCAGCTGTTCCGGATTGAACGGCTTGACCAGCCAGCCGGTCGCACCGGCGGCCTTGCCTTCGGACTTCTTGTCGGCGGCCGATTCGGTGGTCAGCATCAGCATCGGCGTGAACTTGTAGTCCGGCAGCTGGCGCAGCTCACGGATCAGCGCGATGCCATCCATGTTGGGCATGTTGACGTCGGTGACCACCGCGTTGAAGCGTTGGCCCTTGGCACGACCGAGGGCGACCGCGCCGTCTTCGGCTTCCTCGACGGAAAAGCCGGCCGAGGTGAGGGCGAAAGAGACCATCTGGCGCATCGACGCCGAATCGTCCACCACCAAGATACGTGCGCTCATGCAGCGTTCTCCACAGATTTCAGGTTGTCATGGGGTGCATCCAGGCCGAGGGCCTGGGTGACGCCGAGCAGGCGCGCGGCATCACGGAAGGTTGCGGTGCAACCGTGGAATCCGGTGGGATGCCCGGCCTTGCGGCGGGCCTCGACGAATGCGCACAGCACCTGCACCGAGGCGGTATGGATACGGCCGATCTGGCTGGCATCCAGCGTCAGATCGCCGGCCTGATCCACCAGGGGGGCCAAACGGGTTTTCAGCTCGGTGCTGGTCTCGATTCCGAGATCATCACCCAAGGCCACAGTGCTCATCATTGCTCCGGACAAACGGTTCCGAGGTCTATAACGGCCCAAACCATCAAAGCTTTAGCGGAAGGGGGTGGATCGTCAGCGTTCCATCCAACGATCCGGTAGAGCCACCCCATGGGTGGCTGCGGTGTCCCGCGCCGGTGCAGATCGCGCATCCACGCATGGCGGCAAGGGTCTCCGCCACTACGTCAGTTCAGCAGCTGGGTCGCGTCCAGCAGGATCATCGGTTGCGCGCCGCCACGGGCCACGCCGCGGAACAGATCATTGGAGATCTGGCAGATCCGGGCGGTGTCCGGCGGCTCGATCTGGGAGTCGGTGAGGTTGGCGACATCTTCCACCGCCGACACGCGCAGGCCCATGGTCTCGCCATTCTCTTCCAGCACCACGATGCGGGTATTGGCATCGTTGCCGGCCGCGCTGCTGCCCAGGTGGATGCCGAGGTCCATCACCGGCACTACCTGGCCACGCAGGTTCATGATGCCCAGCATCGCCGGCGAGGTGCCGCGCAGCGGCAGCAGCGGTACCGGCAGGACCACTTCCTGGACCTTGAGCAGCTCCAGCGCGTAGGCCTGGGCGCCACACCGCAGGCGCAGCCAGCGCGAGGTCCGTTCGGCGGCGCGGCGGTTCTCGCGTGGGCTCGAGGCCGGGTCGCGTGCCTGCCGCTGCAGCTCCTCCCAGCTGCCGGGGCGGCTCTGTGCCAGTGAGGGTGCGTTGGCACGGGCACTGGTAGCAGCCAGCATGGGCGCCATGGCCGGCATCGAGCGGGCTGCCGGTGCACGTGCGGCGGGCGCGACGGGGACGGCTGCTGGGGCTGGGGCAGGTGCTGGAGCAGGTGGGGGCGCGACGACCGGTGCGGGGGCCGCAACGGGTGGGGCGATGGCAGCCACGGGGCCGGTTTCGTGGACGACCTCGGGTGGCAGGTCGTCCCAGCTCGGTCGGGCCTCGTCCGCGGGCGCGGGCATGGCGCCGCTGAGGAGCGGGTCGTTGCGGAGTTCGTCGAGCAGGTCGTTGAAGCCAGGGGTCGGGCCCGCCGTCTCCGCGGGCAGCGTCATTGATCCGCTGAGGAGGGGGTCATTGCGCAGTTCGTCGAGCAGATCATCGAAGCCAGGCGCTGCGACGGGTATCGCCGCGATCGCAGCATCCGTTTCAGCCGCCGCCTCGACCACCGCAGGAGCGGCGGGCAGGGTCATCGCACCGCTCAGCAGCGGATCGTTGCGCAGTTCGTCCAGCAGATCATCGAAGCCCGGGGCGATGACCTCTTCAGCCGCGGGGACCGCTGCAGTGACGGTGACTTCGACGGGGTCGGCCGCTGCAACGGGCAGCGGCGCCTGCGCCTCCACCTCCGCCGGCGACGGCATTGCGTCGCCCAGCAGCTGTTCCAGGTAGTCGTCGAGTACGCCGGCGGTGTTCATGCCGCGCGCTCCATCTGCTGCGCGTCGTCGGCCAGGATCCATTCCAGTGCGCGACGATAGGCGGCCAGGCCGCGGCCGGGGTAATCCCCGGACTGCGCCGGCACGGTCAGGCTGGCGGCGTTGCAGATGCGGGTATCGACCGGGATCGCATCTTCCCAGACGCGGTGGCCGTGCTTGTCCTGCATCTGCTTGACGGTTTCGTTGCCGGCGCGCGTGCGGCGGTCGAACAAGGTGGGCAGGATCGACATCGGCAGGGGGCGGCGGCGCGAGCGCTCCACCATCTCGCCGGTACGGACCATGCCGTCCAGTCCGTGCAGTGCCAGCGGCTCGGCCTGGGTCGGGATGATAAGGCGGTCGGCCGCGGCCAGTGCGTTGATCATCAACAGGCCCAGGGTCGGCGCGCAGTCGAGCAGGATGTAGTCATGCTGGCCCTGGTGGCGACCGAGCGCATTCTGCAGGGCCAGGCCGAGGCCCGGCTGGTTGGCGCTGCGGCGTTCCAGGGTGGCCAGGGCCGCCTGTGCGCACACGTAGTCCAGGCCCGGAATGTCGCTGGGGTGGGCGAGGGTGGAGAGCTCGGCCGGCGGCGCGCCGAACAGTTCCAGCACGCCCTGCGGCGGCGGATCCAGCGCGACGCCGAAAGCGCGGGTCAGCGACGAATGCGGATCCAGATCGATCAGCAGCACGCGGTGGCCCTGCGCGGCCAGGCCGCGGCCGAGCGCGAGCGTCGTGGTGGTCTTGCCCACGCCGCCTTTCTGATTGGCAACAGCCCAGATACGCATGCGGTTCACTCCTTCATTGCGGGCGGAACGGCGGCGCCAACGCGGCTGCCGGCCGGCACCGGTGGCAACTGCACCGGTGCGATGGGGGTAACAGGGGCGCCAGCGGCAGGTGCCTTGGCGGCATCGGCGGCGTCGGCATCGGCACTAAGCCGGTCGGTGATCGGGTCGATGCCCTGCGCGGTATCGGCCAGGATGATCACCATCACCCGCCGGTTGCGGTTGCGGCCTTCGGCGCTGGCGTTGTCTTCGCGGGGGCGGAACTGGCCATAGCCGACCATCGCCAGCCGTGCCGGCTGCAGGCCCTGGTCGGCGAACAGATGCACCACGCTGGCCGCGCGCCCGGCCGAGAGTTCCCAGTTGGACGGGAACAGCGAGGTGGCGATCGGGATGTTGTCGGTGTGGCCTTCCACGCGCACGCCATTGGGCGCATCGCGCAGCACGTCGGCCAGTTTGGAGAGGGTGTCGCGTGCATGCACGTCCAGCGTGGCCGAACCGGTCGGGAACAGGATGTCGCTGTTGATCTCGACCTCGATCCACAGCTCGGTGCGGCGCACGGTGATCATCCCGCGTTCGATCAGCGGGGCCAGCGTGGCGGTGAGCTTGTCGGCGATGCCGTTGAGCTGGCGCTCGGCACGCTTCAGCTGCTCCTGGTTGCGGATCGAGACCGGCATGCGCATCTGCGAGGCCATCGCCGGCAACAGGGTCGGGTCGTTGGTCGGCGCCGGTGCGGAGGGGCCGATCTTGGTGCCGGCCCTGATCACCGAGGGGCTGTCCCAGCCGCCGCCCTGGACCTGCTGGTTGCCGACCTGGACCGGATTGATCGTGCGCGGCGCGCCGCCGAACGCGGTGGTCAGCGCATCGGCCATGATCCGGTACTTGCCTTCGTTGAGCGAGGAGATGGCGTACATCACCACGAAGAAGGCGAGCAGCAGCGTCATGAGGTCGGCATAGGGGATCGCCCAGGCCTCATGGTTGGCATGTTCTTCGTGGTGCTTGCGACGGGCCATGTCAGTGCAGGAACCCGGACAGGTTGGTTTCGATGTTGCGCGGGTTTTCACCCTGGGCGATCGAGATCAGGCCTTCGATGATCATTTCGCGGTCGCGGCTGTTGTGGTGGATCACGCTCTTGAGCTTGGCCGACACCGGCAGGAACAGCAGGTTGGCCGAGGCGATGCCGTAGATGGTGGCGGTGAAGGCCGCGGCGATGCCGTGGCCGAGCTTGCTCGGGTCGGCGAGGTTCTTCATCACCGCGATCAGGCCGAGCACGGCGCCGATGATGCCCAGCGTCGGCGCATAGATGCCCATACCCTCGAACACCTTGGAGGCGGCCAGATCCTGGCTCTCCTGGCTGCTCAGCTCGATCTCCATCATGTGCCGGATGGTCTCCGGCTCCACGCCGTCGACCAGCAGCTGCAGGCCTTTGCGCAGGAACGGATCGTCCTGGGCGTCGACCTGGGCTTCCAGGCCGAGCAGGCCCTGGCGGCGGGCGATGTTGCTCCACTCCACGATCTGCTGGATCAGCTCGCGGCGGTCGCTGCTCGGCGGCAGGATCACCCAGCGCACGATCTTGAAGGCGTGCTTGAACACGGCTGGCGAGGTATGCAGCAGGATCGAGGCGATGGTGCCGACGATGACGATCACGAAGGCGGCCGGCGACCACAGCGACGCCAGACCGGCCCCCTTGAGGATGCTGCCGCCGACCAGTGAGGCCAAGGCGAGGAAAAGTCCAATGAGGCTGAGTCTGTCCATGGGTCCGTTATCGGCTTGTGTGAATGGGACTTGAGACGCCGAAGGAATCCAGTGATGCGGCGGTCACACTTTCACAGGGTCAATCGTGGTGGGTGCGCAGCCCGTCCACGTCCAGGATCAGTGCCATCCGGCCGTCGCCGATCAGGGTGGCGCCGGCATAGCCGCGCAGCCCGCGCAGGGCCTTGGGCAGTGGCTTGATCACCACTTCCTCGCGGCCACGCACCTGATCGACCACCAGGCCGAAGCGGGCTTCACCGGCCTGCAGCACCACGATGGTCAGCAGCGAGGACGGCATCGGCTCCACATCGAGCCAATGGCGCAGGTCGACCAGGGCCAGCGTGTGCGACTTGCGGTCCAGCACGGCACGGCCATCGAACCAGCCCAGCGAGGTGTTGGGGGCATGCAGCACCTCCATCACGCGGGCCAAGGGCAGGGCGTAGACGTCCTCGCCGGCCTGCACCAGCAGGGTCGGCAGGATCGCCAGGGTGAGCGGCACGCGGATCATGAAGCGGCTGCCACGGCCGAGCTCGGACTGGATCTGGATCTGGCCGCTCAGCTCGCGGATGCGCGACTGGACCACGTCCATGCCCACGCCGCGGCCGGAGATGTCGGTGACCTGCTGCTTGGTCGAGAAGCCGGGCAGGAACACCAGGTGCAGGCACTCTTCGCTGCTGAGGCGCGCGGCGGCTTCCGGGTCGATCAAGCCCTTCTCGCGCGCCTTCTGGCGCAGGCGTTCGGGGTCGATGCCGGCGCCGTCATCCTGCACTTCGATGCTGACATAGTCGCCTTCCTGCTGGGCCGAGAGCCGCACATGGCCGCTGCGCGGCTTGCCCTGCGCCTCGCGCAGGTCCGGCATTTCCACGCCGTGGTCGATCGCGTTGCGGACCAGGTGCACCAGCGGATCGGCCAGCGCCTCGACCAGGTTGCGGTCGAGTTCGGTTTCCGCGCCGATCAGCTCCAGCTCGACTTCCTTCTTGAGCGAACGCGCGACATCGCGGGCCACCTTGGGGAAGCGCGAGAACACCTTGCCGACCGGCTGCATGCGGGTGCGCATGACCGCCGACTGCAGGCGCGCGGTGGCGATGTCCAGCGTGGACACGGCGCGGTCGAGTTCTTCATCGTGCAGGCGTGCGCGCAGGGTCTTGAGCCGGTTGCGCGACAGCACGAGTTCGCCGATCAGGTTGACGATCGCATCCAGGCGCTTGGTATCCACGCGCACGGTGTGTTCGGCTTCGGCAACCGGTTTGGCCGGCGCCGGCTTGGCCATCGGCGCTGCCGGGGCGGCCACGGCACGCGGAGCCGGTGCGGCGGCGACGGCCTTGGCACCGGGAACGGCGCCACCGTGCAGCTGGTCGAGCAGGGCTTCGAACTCGTCCTCGCCGATCAGGCCGTCATCTTTCTTCGGGGCCGCGATGGCGGTCGGTGCGGCACCGCCATGCAACTGGTCGAGCAACGCTTCGAACTCATCATCGGTGATCATCTCGCCGCCGCTGCTGGCCGTGGTGGCGGCCGCAGGCGCCGGCGTGGCCGGCCCGTTGACGTCGAACTGGGCGATCAGCTCCGGCGGGGCATAGCCCGGCTCGGTGCCGGCCGAGACCGAGTCGAGCATCGACTGCAGGTAGTCCAGCGACTGCTGGGCCGCATCGAAGTGGTGGGCCTGCAGCGTGGCCTGGCCGGAGCGTGCCATGCCGAGGGTTTCCTCGGCAGCGTGGCAGAGCTCGACCATCGCCTGGATGCCGAGGAAGCCGGCACCGCCCTTGAGCGTGTGGAAGCCCCGGAACACGGCGTTGAGCTGGTCTGTGTCCTGGGGCGCCTGCTCCAGCGACACCAGCTGTTCGCCGAGGCGGTCCAGGATTTCCTGGGCCTCGAGGATGAAGTCGGCGGCGATATCGTCTGGAACAGCACTCATGAGCGTTACAGTCCCAGGTCTGAAAGCAGGTCGTCGGCGTCGTTCTGTGACACCGCGTGGCGATCCAGGCCGTTCACGGCCGGGCCGGCCAGGCCGTTGTTGTCGCGCTTCTTTTCGTCGTCCTGCGGCGGCAGGCCGAGCGCACTGAAGCCCTCGTGCACGCGACGCACGATCCCGACCACGCGGCGGATGATCTGCCCGGTGAGGTCCTGGTAGCTCTGCGTCAGCGCGATTTCGGTGAGGTTGTGGCGGATCCGGTCCAGCTGCTGGCCCTGGTCGGCCGTCAACCCGTTGGCGCGCAGCTGCTCGGTGAGCGAGCGGCATTCCTCGGCCAGGTCCAGGGTGCGGTGGGTGGCCTGTTCGGTCATCGCCACCACGTGGTCCAGGCGCGCGCAGGCGTCATCCAGCTCGCCGGCTTCGCTGGGCAGGCTGGGCAGCTCGCCCAGGGCTTGGCCGAGCTCCCGGGCCAGGCGGTTCAGGCCGGCCATCATCGGCTGCGTCCGCAGCGCGGCGAGGGCGTCGATTTCCCGGCGCCAACCGGCTTCGTCACCACTTTCCAGTGCGGCCAGGGCGTCCTGCAGGCGCTGCACCAGCGCGGATTTGTCGCTCAGGGTTTCCATCAGGCGCTCGCCGCCAGGCGTTCGAAGATCTTGCCGAGCTTTTCTTCCAGGGTCTGGGCGGTGAACGGCTTGATGATGTAGCCGTTGACGCCGGCCTGTGCCGCTTCGATGATCTGCTCGCGCTTGGCTTCAGCGGTCACCATCAGCACCGGCAGGGTCTTGAGCTTGGCGTCGGCACGCACGGCCTTGAGCAGGTCGATGCCGGTCATCACCGGCATGTTCCAGTCGGTGACCACGAAATCGAACGGCTGGCTCTGCAACATCGCCAGCGCGGCATGCCCGTCCTCGGCTTCGGCCGTATTGGTGAAGCCCAGATCGCCCAGCAGGTTCTTGACGATACGACGCATGGTCGAGAAGTCGTCGACGATCAGGATACGCATGTTCTTGTTCAAAGCACTTTCCTCGATTTCAATGGTTCTCGAGGCCGGCGTCTGCCGCCTCGAAGATCTTCAGCCGGCCCCGCAGGCGCAGCACGGCCTGGCCATGGATCTGGCACACGCGCGATTCGCTGACACCCAACACGGCGCCGATCTCTTTCAGGTTCAGTTCCTGCTCGTAGTACAGCGAGAGCACCAGCTGTTCGCGCTCGGGCAGCAGGCCGATCGCGTTGCCCAGCTCGCGCCCGAACTCACCGCGCTCCAGTACCTGCTGCGGGGTCGGGCCGCCCTGGGCGACGGTATCCAGCTCGCCCTGGTCTTCGATCCGCGATTCCAGGCTCAGCACCTGGCCGCGCGAGGCGTCCTCCATCAGGCGCAGGTAGTCGGGCAACGGCATGTCCATCGCCGCGGCCACTTCGGTGGCGCTGGCGGCGCGGCCGGTGCTCTGCTCCAGCCGGCGGATCGTCGCGGCGGCATCGCGGGCACGGCGGTGTACCGAGCGCGGCACCCAGTCGCCGCGGCGGATCTCGTCGATCATCGAGCCACGGATGCGGATCGAGGCATAGGTCTCGAACGAGGCGCCCTGGTCGGCGTCATAGCTGCGCGAGGCCTCGATCAGGCCCATCATGCCGGCCTGGATCAGGTCATCGACCTCCACGCTGGCCGGCAGGCGTGCCGCCAGATGGTGGGCGATGCGGCGGACCAGGTCGGAGTGCTGGGCAATGCACTCGTTGGCCGCGGTCCGCTGGACTTCTTTGTATTGTGCTGCGCCCTTCATACCGTCACCCCGCGTTGCTTGAGGATGCGTTCCAGGAAGAACTCGACCCCGCCACGCGGCTCGGTCGGGGCCTGCCAGCGGGCGGTGCGGCGCGCGATCTCGGTCAGCGCCAGGGCCGCCGGGCTGGACGGATAGGCTTTCACCACCGGCTGCTGGCGCTGCACCGACAGGCGCAGCCAGTCATCCTGCGGCACGCAGCCCAGGTAGTTCAGCGAGACATCGGCGAGGAACTTGTCGCAGACGCGGGTCAGCTTTTCGTAGAGCACGCGGCCTTCGTTCGGGTCGCGGACCATGTTGGCCACGACCTGGATGCGATCCACGCCGCGTTCGCGCGAGAGCACCTTGATCAGCGCGTAGGCATCGGTGATCGATGCCGGCTCATCGCAGACCACCACCACGGTGTCCTGCGCGGCCTGGCAGAAGGTCAGCACGCCATCGGTGATGCCGGCGGCGGTGTCCACGATCATGATGTCCAGCTCGCGTTCGAGCTCGGAGAAAACATTGACCAGGCCGACGTGCTCGGCCGGCTGCAGTTCGGCCATGTGGCGGCGGCCGGACGCGGCCGGGACCACCAGCACGCCCCCGGGGCCTTCCATGATCACTTCTTCCAGGGTGCAGCGCCCGGCGACGAGGTCGGCCAGGGTCACCTTCGGCTGCAGGCCCAGGATCACGTCGATGTTGGCCAGGCCGAGGTCGGCGTCCAGCAGCAGCGTGCGTTTGCCCATGTCGGCCAGCGCCACGGCCAGATTGGCCGAAACGTTCGTTTTGCCCACGCCGCCCTTGCCGCCGGTGACGGCGATGGTGCGGACCGGGCCCAGCGGCTGGCTTCGGGTAGCCGACAACGGGAAGGTCTTGGTCAGCTTGGCGTACTCACGCGACGGCATGGTTCAACTCCGGGTTGCAGGGCATATCGGCCGCGCGGCGCAAATCTTCAAGGCGAAGTACAAGATTGGCCGCACTGGCGCGGTGCAGGTCTTCGGGAACGTCCTGGCCATCGGTGACCCAGGTGATCGGCAGGCGGTGATCCACGGCTACCGACAGGGCGGTGCCGAAGCGGCCGGTCTCGTCCAGCTTGCTCAGCACCACGCCCTGCGGGTTGGCGGCGCTGAAGCGACGGACCACCTCGTCCATGTCACCGAAACTGGTGTTGGCCGGCAGCACCAGCAGGGTGCGGATCTGCTCGGCGGCGCGCAGCCACTGCAGCTGGGCGGCCAGGGCGCGGTCGCGCGGGCCCAGCCCGGCGGTGTCGATCAGGACCAGCTTGTAGTCCTTCAGGCGCTCCAGCAGCTGGTTCAGATCGCTGCCGCTGCTGGCCTCATGGACCGCGATGCCGAGCTGGCGGCCGAAGCCGTACAGCTGCTCGCGGGCGCCGATGCGGCCGGTATCGGTGGTGACCAGGGCAACATCCCGGGCGGCATGCGCTTCGGCGAAGCGCGAGGCCAGCTTGGCGATGGTGGTGGTCTTGCCGGCGCCGGTGGGGCCGACCAGGGCGATCACGCCGCCGGCTTCGAGCGGGTCGACCGGGGCGATCGGCAGCTTCTTGGAGAGCAGGCCCAGCATCAGGCCGCGGCCGCGGTGGGCTTCGGTATCCAGCGGAATCTGCATGGCCACGTCGCGGCTGATGCCGGCGTCGAAGCCGTACTCGTCCATCAGGTCCAGCGCGGCGGCACGGACCGGCGAGCCGCGCAGGCGTTCGTCGGTGAAGCGGTGCATCTCGCGCTCGATGACGTGGCGCATGCCGGCCACTTCGTGGCGCAGCTGGCGGATCTCTTCGTCGTCGCGCGGAACCACGATCAGTTCCGGCACGCTGGTCACGACCGGTGCCGCTTCATTGGCGGCGGTGGCGACGGTCGCGGCGATCGGCAGCGCCGGCGGCAGGGCCGCGGCCACGACCGGCAGCGGCGCGAGGGCGGCGGCGGCCGGCACGGCGGTCTCGTCCATCTCCTCGAGCGGCGGATCGATGACGAAGCGGGCGCGGTTGATCGGGGCCGGTGCGGCGACCTCGTGCGGCAGGGCCGGCGAAGCGGCGGCGGCCTGTTCGACATTGAACGGCGCGAAGATCTGCTCCGGCAGCGACGGTTCGTTGACGGCAGGGTTGACGCTGGCGCGGGCCAGGGTGGCGGCGAAGCCATCGCTGCCGCGCTGCGGGACGCTTTCATTGCCGGTATCGAGCGTACGGCCGGTCGCGCCGACGGCGGCGCGCGCCAGCGCGGCGACGGCCGAGGTGGTGGCGGCCACCGGTTCCGGCGTGGTGACCGGGGCCTTGCGGCGGGTCACGGCGGCGATCACGGCATCGGCGGCGCTGCGGGGGCGCGGTGCCGGCGCCGGGGCGACGTCCTTGCGGGCCGCTTCCAGTGCACGCTGCACGGCGCTCTCGTCGTAGTTGGCCGCCGCCACGATCTCGACGCCTTCCTCGATCCGGCGGTTGGACAGGATCACTGCGTCCGGACCGTGTTCCTTGCGCACCAGGTTCATGGCCGAGCGCATATCGGAGGCGACGAAGCGTTTGATTTTCATGCTGTGATACCGGGACTGGGGCGGCGGAGTGGTGGAAGGGAAACGCTGGTTGTCGGTGGTCTGCACGGTCAGGGAGTCCCTTTATTTCCTGCTGCGGTGAAATCGAATGAGGTGTCTGTTTTCTGTCGCGGTGCCGTCGGAGGTCCGGCTCAACTGATCGTGCCGACCAGCTTCAACCGTTTGTCCTCGGGCACCTCGCTGTAGGCGAGTACGGACAGCGAGGGGACGCTGTGGCGTACCAGCCGTGCCAGCGCCGCACGTACCGGGCCGGGCACCAGCACGACCGCGGGCTCGTTCTTCGCTTCCTGCTTGCCGACACATTCGGCCAGGCTTTGATGCAGTCGCTCGGCGAGTCCGGGTTCCAGCGCGGCGCCGTTGCCCTGTGTGGACTCCTGCAAGACGCGTTCCAGTTGCGGGTTGAGGGTGAAGACCGGCAGCTCGGGCGACATCCCGGCGATCTCCTGCACGATGAAACGGCCCAGCGCGTTGCGTACGGCGGCGGTAAGCACGGCCGGGTCCTGGCTGGTCGGCGCGCTTTCCACCAGCGATTCGACGATCTTGCGCAGCTGGCGGATCGGAATGCGCTCGATCAGCAGGTTCTGCAGCACCCGCACCACCGCCGACAGCGGCAGCGACTTCGGCGTCAGATCTTCGACCAGCTTCGGTGCGCTCTTGGCCAGGTTGGCCAGCAGCTGCTGCACTTCCTCATGGCCGAGCAGTTCCGGGGCGTGCTCGCGGATCAGGTGCGACAGATGGGTGGCGACCACGGTGGCCGGGTCGACCACGGTGTAGCCCATCGATTCGGCATTGGCGCGCTGGTGCGGCTGGATCCAGGTGGCATCCAGGCCGAAGGCGGGGTCCTTGCCGGCGATGCCTTCCAGCGTGCCCAGGGCACTGCCCGGGTCCAGCGCGAGTTCGCGGTCCGGATGGATCTCGGCGGTGGCCACCGGCACGCCGTGGATCAGCAGGCGATACGCGCTCGCCGGCAGTTCCAGGTTGTCGCGGATGTGGACGGAGGGAATCAGGAAGCCGATGTCGTGGGTGAGCTTGCGGCGCACGCCCTTGATCCGGGCCATCAGTTCGCCGCCCTGGTTCTTGTCGACCAGCGGGATCAACCGGTAGCCGACTTCCAGGCCCAGCGGATCGACCGGGCGCAGCTCGTCCCAGGTCAGTTCGGCGGTGGGCGAGGGCGCGGCACCGGGCAGGCCGAGGGTGTCGGGGCGGTTGGCGGCCGACGATTCGGCGGCGCGGGCTTCGGCCGTGCTCTTCTTCCAGGCCTTCCAGGCGATGAAGCCGAGGATGGCGGCCAGCGTCAAGAAGGCGACGTTGGGCATCCCCGGCACCAGGCCGACCACCGCCAGAATCGCGGCGGCGATGGTGAGCGCGCGGTACTGGCCGAAGACCTGGCCCATCATGGCCTGGGCCATGTCCTGCGAGCGCGAGGCGCGGGTGACCAGCATGGCCACCGCCGAGGACACCAGCAGCGCCGGCAGCTGGGCGACCAGGCCGTCACCGATGGAGAGCAGGGTGTAGGTCGCCGCGGCATCGCCGAACGGCATGCCGTGCTGGAGCACGCCGACCGCCAGGCCGCCGACCAGGTTGATGAACAGGATCAGGATGCCGGCGATCGCATCGCCACGGATGAACTTGCTGGCGCCGTCCATCGCGCCGTAGAAGTCGGCTTCCTCGCGGACCTCCTCGCGGCGCGCCTTGGCCTCTTCGCGCGTCAGCAAACCGGCGTTGAGATCGGCGTCGATCGCCATCTGCTTGCCGGGCATGGCGTCCAGGATGAAGCGTGCGGTCACTTCGGAGACGCGGCCGGCACCCTTGGTGATCACCACGAAGTTGATGATGGTCAGGATCGCGAAGACCACGATGCCGACCGCGTAGTTGCCGCCGATGACGAACTCGCCGAACGAGGCGATCACCTTGCCGGCCGCCTCGTGGCCGTTCTGGCCGTTGAGCAGGATCACGCGGGTGGAGGCCACGTTCAGCGCCAGCCGCAGCATCGTGGTGATCAGCAGCACGATGGGGAAGATGGTGAAGTCCAGCGGGCGCTTCACGTACACCACCGCCAGCAGCACCATCAGCGAGATGGCGATGTTGAAAGTGAACAGTGCATCGAGCACCGCCGGCGCCAGCGGCACCACCACCATCGCCAGCAGCGCCAGCACGATCAGCGGGGCACCGAGCCCGTGGCGGATCATGTCCAGTGCGCGGCGCACGTTCATTCCGGCAGGCTGGGCGCTCATGGGCGGCCTCCCTTGCCGAACTCATCGATATCGATGCTGGGCGAGGCCGGCATCGGGCCGGTCCGCCAGCTGCGCAGCTGGTAGACGTAGGAGAGCACCTGGGCCACGGCCGAATACAGTCTCACGGGAATTTCCTTTCCAAGTTGACCTTCCCGATACAAGGCGCGTGCCAAAGGCGGGGCGGAGACGATGGCGACCTTGTTGCCGTCGGCCACTTCACGGATGCGCAGGGCGGTTTCATCCACGCCCAGGGCGACCACGGTGGGCGCGCCCATCTTTCCGCCCTCGTACTTCAGGGCGACCGCGTAGTGGGTCGGGTTGACCACCACGACGTCGGCGGTGGGTACCGCTTCCATCATCCGGCGGTTGGACATCTGCTGCTGCAGCTGGCGGATGCGGCCCTTGACCTCGGGGCTGCCCTCGCTTTCCTTCATCTCCCGGCGCAGTTCTTCACGGGTCATCTTCAGCTTGCGCATCCAGTTCCAGCGCTGGTACGGCGCATCGATGGCGGCGAGCAGCATCATCGCGCCGCCGGTGGCCAGCATCAGCTTCAGGGTGAAGCCCAGGCCGTGGACCATGGCGGCCTCCAGCGGCTGGTTGAGCAGGTCGCGCAGCGGGCGGATGCCGTGCCAGACCACCAGCCCGGCCGCGGTGCCGACGAAGGCGATGCGCAGCAGGGATTTGGTGAACTCGGCGATGGCTTCGGGGCCGTACAGCCGCTTCATGCCCGCCATCGGGCTCATGCGCTTGAAGTCCGGCATCATCGCCTTGCCCGACCAGCGCAGCCCGCCCATCACCACCGGCGACAGGAAGCTGGCCAGCAGGCAGATCACGATCAGGGGCCACATGCCCAGCAGCAGGCGCAGCAGCAGCTCGCCGAAGTGGCCGAACAGCGCCTGCGGATGCAGCCGCAGGCCCGGCTCCGGGCTCAGCGCGAACTGCATCCAGGTCTTGGCGTTGCGCGCGATGGTGCCGGAGAACGCCATCAGCGCCAGCACACCGGCACCGAACACGGCCGCCGTCGCCAGCTCCCGCGAGCGCGGGATGTTGCCCTGTTCCCGGGCATCGCGCAGGCGTTTTTCGGTGGGTAATTCGGTTTTTTCGCCGGCTTGTTCGTTCTCGGACATCGGGGCGCGATACGGGAGGAGATACCCGGGTCCGTGCAAGAACCATTCCGAGACGTCAGGCCGGGCCGCTGCGCGCTTGCGACACCTGCACCTGGTCGGACTGCGTCGCGGTGGCGATGGCCTCCTTCAAGGGCGCTTCACCCGCGCCCAGGGCCCGTTCGATCACCAGCTCGGTGCCTTGCCCGTGCAACAGCGCCTGCAGCCGGCCGAACTCACCGCACCACAGGGTTTCGATGTCGCGGTCGCGACGGCGGTCGCGGTCGGTCGCCAGGGCCACGGCCCGGACCTGCAGGCGCCCGCCGTCGGCACGGCCGCCCACTTCAACGCCATAGCCAGGGGTGGCCGCCTTCTTGAGTACCACCGCGCCAGTGTCCTGCCATGCGGTGGCCATGCCTTCGCGCACCTCGTAGCCGAGGCTGGCTAGCCCGTCGAGTACGGCCTGGCGCCGGGAAACTGCCGCCAGCGCCTGCTGGTGGCCGGCAAGGGCGGTGTCGCACTGCAGGGTGAGCTCGGTCAGCAGCGGCAGCGCGGTGTTGGTACTACAGGCGGCCACCCGGGTCAGCAACGGCGCATGCTCGGTAGGGTCCACGGCAGTCAGCCTGCTGGCCACATCCTGCAGCCGTTCCAGCTGCGTGCGGCGCTGGGCGAACGCGGCCGAGGCGGCGGCCAGGTCCAGTACCAAGCTGTCCAGCAGCAGGTTGCGCCGTTGCGGGGCGGTTTCCTGCTCGGCCTTGTGCAGCGCCTCCAGGTAGGGTACAGCGACTGCCGCACCCTGCAGCAACTGCAGTTCGGCGATGTGGCGGTCCACGCGCAGCAGGCGCGCCTCGCGCTCGGGGTCGGCGGGCTGCCGGGCGGCCCAGTCGGCCAGCGTGGGGGTGGGTGTGGTGGTCTGCAATGCGGCGGCCAACGCGCGCTGGTCATCGCTCAGCGTTGCCTGCGCGTCCGGCGGCGACAGGAGCGCGAAGGCACGGGCCAGAACCGCCTCTGCGTCAGTACCGGGGTGGCCGTCGGCCAATGCCCGCAGCGCCTGCAGCAGGCCGGCGTCTGCATCAACGGATCGGTCCTGCAGGGTGTTGAGCACGGCGGCGGCGTTGTCGCGCTGCCGCCGCTGCTGCTGGCGGCCTGCGGCAGCGCGGTCGATGGCGCGCGCCTCGCGGTCGCGGGTGTCGGCCTGCAGGAAGGCGGTTTCGGCCTCGATCAGCAGCGCATACCGCGTGTTGTCGCTGTCCGCCAACAGCGCCTGCAGCGCCTGGCGGCGTGCCATTACCGCGGCCACCACCGATGCGTCGCTCTCGCCCACGCGCTCACACTGGGCCTGCCAGCGCGCCACCGCCTGGTCCAGCCGGTGCAGCATCGCCTCACGCAGGGCCAGCAGTTCTTCGGCGGTCACGATGCGGACGACTTTGGGACCACTCATGGCAGGGCTTCCGGTTGTGCGGGGACAGGCGGGGGCGGCACCGGGGCGGGGGCCATGGCCGCGTCGATGGCCAGGCGCAGCCGTGCCCGTTCGGCCTCGCCGTCGTGGTACCAGGCATGCGAGGACACCCGGTGGATGCCGCCGATGGCCCGGCGCAGGACCGAGGGCCGCCAGATTTCACGGGCGCGGGCATGCGCCAGCAGCGGGTGGCTGGGCGCGTCGCACTCGATGCCGATGGCGAAGTTGCCGGTGTCGGGATGTTCGATGGCGAAGTCCAGCCCGAATGCGTCGCCTTCACTGGCGGCCGCGGCGTCCCATCCCAGCGACTGCAGGTAGGCGCCGACGATCTGCGTGAAGCCGTCGGCGGGCGCCGCGTGGGTGCGGTTGGCCACGCTGCGGTCGGTCTGCAGGCGATCCAGCAGCCGCGCGCTGCCGTCGAATTCGCCGGCACACAGGGCGCGGGCGTACTCCAGGTAACCCTGCAGGTAGTCACGCGGACTGGCCGGGGCGCGCTGGGTGTTGAACAGGTCGGAGATGTCGGCGATCGGCATCGAGGTGATCATCACTACCCGTTGCCGGGCGCGGGTGACGGCAACGTTGAGACGGCGCTCGCCGCCGGTCTGGCCGAGCACGCCGAAGTTGCGCCGGAAGGTGCCCTGCGCGTTGCGGCCGAAGGTGGAGGAGAACACGATGATGTCGCGCTCGTCACCCTGCACGTTCTCCACGTTCTTGACGAAGACCGCCATGTCCTCGCCGTCTTCGCTGCGCTCGCGTTCCTCGGCGAACGCGGCACGGAAAGCGGCATCCTGCCCGGCGCGCTGCTCCAGGTGTTCTTCGATCAGCTCGGCCTGCTTGCGGTTGAAGGTGACCACGCCCACCGAGGGGCGGGCGGCATAGGGGTGTTGCCACAACTGGGCGAGGTACTCCACCACCCGCGCCGCTTCGGCAGGGTTGCTCTGGTGCTGGTACACACCGTCGACCTGGATCAGTTCCAGTGGCTTGATCCGCGCGATGCTGCTGCGCGGATGGCGCACCGGCACGTTGAGCCGGTTGCCGTAGAAGGCTGCGTTGGAGAAGCCGATCAGTTCGCGGTACGCCGAGCGGTAGTGGATCTGCAGCGTGGTGCTGGGCAGGGCATTGCGGGCCAGCTGCAGCAGGTCCGGGCAATCCTTGATCTCGCGGCGGTTCCAGGTTTCCTCGAAGGCGTCGCGCTGCTCGGCATCGACCTCGGCATCGGGCTCGTCGCCATCGAAGACCTCGGCTTCATCGCTTTCCACCCGGCTGGAGAAGAAGGCGGTGGGCGGCATCTGCTTCTCATCCCCGCTGACGACCGTGACCCGGCCACGGAACAGCGTGGGCAGGGCGAACTCGACCGGCATCTGCGAGGCTTCGTCGTAGATCACGGTGTCGAACAGCCCCGCCTGCAGTGGCAGCACGCGGCTGGCCACGTCCGGGTTCATCAGCCAGATCGGGCGCAGGTGCATCAGGCCCAGTTCGCTGCCCAGCTCGATGAACTCGCGCAGGCGGCGCGAACGGCGCCCGGTCAGCCGGGTTACGTCTTCCCACTGCTTGCGGTTGCCCAACTGCTGCAGGTCGATGTGGGTGCCCAGCATCTGACGGTTGAGCCGGCGCATCTGCTGGTCGGCAGCGGCCAGGCTGGCGACCTTGGCCTGGGTTTCATCCTGGCCGAACTGCAGCGCCGGGATCGCCTGCTCCATGCGGTGCTTCCAGCCCAGACGTGCTTCGCGATGCAGCAGGCGGCGCACGGCCGGCTCCAGCGCGTCGCTGGCAAGCGTATCGAGCTGCGGTTGCAGCTGGCGCAGCAATGCCAGCAGGTCCAGGTCTGCGGCCGACAGCTGCCCGGCGCGCCCGCGGAAGGCCTGGTAGGCGGCCAGATGGGGCAGGGCATCCTGCAGGTGTTGCAGCACCTGCGCATTGCTCTGGTTGTTGGCGATGGCCGCGGCCAATGCGTGGGTCAGCGTCTGCTCCAGCCAGTCGGCCAGCAGGGCGAGCTGCTGCGCGCTGGCATGGCGGGCGGCATGCCGCGCCAGCGAGGCATCCAGGTCCTGCAGTAGTGCCTCCAGGTGCGCGCGGTCGCCCGCCAGGGCAGCGTCGTCGGCCTGCTGGGGACGTGGCGACTGCGCCAGCGCCTGGGCGAGTGCCTGTACATC
This sequence comes from Stenotrophomonas sp. JAG2, assembly GCF_041080745.1. Classification (NCBI taxonomy): domain Bacteria; kingdom Pseudomonadati; phylum Pseudomonadota; class Gammaproteobacteria; order Lysobacterales; family Lysobacteraceae; genus Stenotrophomonas; species Stenotrophomonas sp. JAG2. Next base: position 23,578 of record NZ_JBEUMH010000020.1, read on the forward strand.
CAGCAGTTGGCGCCCGCTGGCGCGTGCCATCGGGCCCAGCGCCATGCCGGTCTGTTGGCCCACCGGGTCCAGCGCCAGCTGCTGGTGCAGGCCGGCCAGTTCGTTGCGCAGCGGGCGCAAGCGTGCTTCCAGCGTCGCGGCGGCCAGCAGTGCTGCGGCGCCCGCTTCGCCTGTCGCGTGTGCCTGCTCCTGCAGGACACGGTTCACCCGTCGCCGGCGCAGCAGGTGCAGCGGGTTGAGGCGGGCCAGCAGGCCGCGTGCCCCCAGGACGCGCGTGGCGTCGCGCTGCAGCTGCGCCAGCGTGCGCTCGTCGACGCCGGTAAGGGCCGGTGACAGCTTGCTGGAGAAGGCGTGGAGGTCAAGCGCCGCCACGACGTGCTCGATCTGGTGCAGCCGGTCCAGCGCGATGTCGCCCTGGCTTGGCTGGCCCGCGCGTGCGGTGCGGAACAGCGGCAGCCAGCGCGCCAGCTGGATCCGTTGTGCGTCGTCCAGGCCGAGCAGGGTCGCCACGTGCGCCGACTTCCACGCCTGGTGCGGAGCGGGATCGTCCAGCTCGAAGCTGGCCGGGTGTGCCAGCAGGATCGCCTGCCGGTGCTGTTCGGCCGCAGTGAAGGCCTGCAGGGCGGCAACGAATGCGGCGAGGGTGTCCGCGTCGGCCGCGAAGGGACGCAACTGCACCAGCGGGCTGCCTTCGTAACGGGCCGGCAGCCACAACCGGATCAACGGCGCACATGCTTCCTCGCGCTGCACCAGGGTGGGCAAGTCCAGTGCCAGCAGCCGTTGGCGCAGGGCCGGCAGAACCAGCGGGGGCGTGCTGGTGTCCAGCGCGATCAGTTCGCCGAGCAGGCGCCGGTAGCTCAGCCCGGTGGCGTCGTCGATCTGGTGCAGGCTGTGCTGGTGGCGGTCCAGTTCGCCTTCCAGCGCCTCGATCCGCGCGGCCACCTGCTGGCGCTGCTGCTGCCAGGCCGATTGCGTGGCGCCGGCGGTGAACAGGGCGTCGAGCTGCTCGCGGATGCTGCGGATGACCGGTTCGCGGTCGCGGTTGACGTCGTTGAGCATAACCACGCGCTGGCCCAGCCCTTCGGCGACCAGGCGCTTGTGCACCACTTCCAACGCCGCGTGCTTCTGGCAGACGATCAGCAGGCTGCGTTGCCGGCCGATCGCGTCGGCCACCATGTTCACGATGGTCTGGCTCTTGCCAGTGCCGGGTGGGCCTTCGATCAACAGGCCCGGCCCCTGCCGTGCTTGCAGCACCGCCGCTTCCTGCGAGGGATCGCTGGCCACGGTGAAGTAGCGCTGCAGCTCCGGCGTGGCAGGCGGCGGGGGGCTGTCGGCGTCGGTCGGCGGTGCCAGCCGCAACGCGGTTTCAAGACCGGTGCCGGACGGCGACAGAACCTTGAGCTGGCGCAGATCTTCGCCGATGGCCTGGCCCATGAACGTGACATGGAAAAGCACCGCGGCGCAGTCCAGTTCGTCCTGGTAAGGGGCCACCTCCACGCTGCTGGGGGGCAGGCCCACCAGGCTGCGCGAGCGGATCGTGGCCAGCATCCCGAAGGCATCCATCACATCGGCGGCCCGGATCGCTGAGCGCCCCAGCAGTTCGTCGGCGGTGCTGCGCCAGCGCTTGCAGGTTTCGGTGCCCAGCACGCTTTCAAGGGCAGGGTTGAGCCGCACTTCCTCGCGTTCGCCATCGAAGGCCAGCCCGACCTGGCCGCGCGTGCCCGGTTCCAGCAGCAGCGTGACCGGCCAGAGCAGCAGCGGAATGATGCGGGTGCGTGACGTGCCGCGCGGATCGCGGCTGAGCAGGAACGGAAAGCCCAGATACAGCCCGTCGATGCCGGTGTCGCGCTTGTACAGCGCGCTCTGCCGTGCCAGGGCCATCAGGCGGGGTTCCAGTTGCGGGGTGCGCTGGAACGATTCGGGGTCCAACTGGACGGCGCGCGCGTTGCGCTGCAACAGGTGATCGAGCAGTGCGGCGGCGGGGCGCCGAGTGCTGTCCACGTCGTGCATGTCCACGCGTGCGGTGGCCTTGCCGATGCTCATGCGCACCAGCGGCCCGCGCATCACCGCGGTGACGACCTTCTTTTCGAAGAAGTCGAGGATCTGCGAGACGTACTGCTGCTTCTGTGGCTGCAGCCAGCGGCAGGCGGGCACGGCCAGCACCACCAGGGCGCGCGCCAGCGGCATGCGCCTTTCCAGCCGGAACTGTTCGGCCCAGCCATCCACTACGGGCAGGCCGGAACGGGCGAAGCCCAGGATGCGCGCGTCCACGCTGCGATACAGCTCGGTACGCGGGTGCAGCAGCAGGGCCGCGGCTGCGTCGTTGTCGAAGGCCTCGAGACCGGCGCTGGCGGCCAGCGTGGCAGCCTCGGCGAGGATGGCCTCGGCGCTGCGGAACTGGCCGATCTCCGCGCTCAGCAACACGATCAGGTCTTCTTCGGCCACCACCCTGCGCTCGGCCAGCGACAGCAGCCCGGGATGCGCGGTGTCGGGTAGCAGGCGCTGGCGTTCCTGCCATTGCGAGGCCAGCTTGGCTCGCGAGGTGGACAGCAGGTAGACACGCAGGGATTCTTCGACCAGGGCGATGTGCTGGTGCAGCGCGCGCTGGCGCACGCTTTCCTCGCGCCGCTTGAGCCTACACAGCCAGTTGTCGGTCTGCAGGTGTTCCAGCATGTCCGGCACCGACCCGCTGACCAGCCGGTAGCCCTCCAGCGGGTGCTCAAGCAACCAGCCTGGCGTGACGATGTCGCCACGATGGATCAACGGCATTTCCGGGTTGAGCACCTTCAACGCCAGCATCAGCCGGAAATCGTCTTCGATGCCTTCGTGGCGCGCGATCTGGCGCAGCCCGGCGATGCGGGTGGCGGGCAGGCCGACCTGCTCGGCCCAGGTGACGATCCCCCCGCGCAGCAGGTGGTCCAGGGCCTGGTCCCAGCCGTCGGCCTGGGCGGCGGCCAGCGCGAACACCGCGGGGCGATGGTAGCGGCGCGTGCCCAGCGGCAGGCTGGCGCCGTCGCCCTCATCCTGCGCGTGTTGCGCCGCCGGCGGCGCCGGTACGGCAACGCCGGCCAGCCAGTCGGCCACCTGCGGCCATTGCCAGCGCTGGTGGCGGTCGCGGGCCAGCAGCCCACGCAGCAGCAGCGCCAGCTCCGGGTCCAGCGTATCCGGGATCGGAACACCATTGGCCAGCACGTGGATCAGGAACGCATTGGGATGGATGCCGTCGAAGCAGGCGCCGTCGGTGAGCTGTTCGAGCAGGATCATGCCCAGGCTCCACCAGTCCGACGCCGCCGCCACGCCACCGGCGATCGCCTCGGGCGCCATGTAGCGGCTGATCTCCAGGGGCGAGACGATGTCCAGGTCGAACTCGGACAACCGCGCCGAACCGAACCCGCTGATCACGAGATCCAGCGGCGTGCGGGCCCGTACCAGCAGGCTGGCCGGGCGCAGGTCGCGGTGGCGCAGCCCGGCTTCGTTGAACGCATGCAGCGCCTGCCCCAGTTCGCTGACGATATGCCGGACCGCATCGCGGTCGCCGATCACGTTGCCCAGCTCGGCCAGGGTGCCACCGGTGAGCATTTCCACGACTTCAAAGGCGCGGTCATCCCAGCGCCCGGTGGCGATGATCTCCGGCACGTGCGCGCGGGGCAGGCGGCGGATCACATCGTAGATGGCCGGGTCGGGTTCGGCACCGGGGCGGTACAGGGTGAGCACGGCCTGCACCGCCGTGGCGGTGTGTTCGGCCTGGTAGCGGTCACGCACGCCGTCGGTGCTGCTGATCTGGCGCAGCAGGCGCCAGCCATCGATGACCGTTTCGCTGCTGTCGGCGGCCGGGGGCGGTAGCTCCGCCACCGCCGCCGTCGCGTCCGCTGCGCTGGCGCCACAGTGCAGGCACATCAGGTCGCCGGGCGTCATCGGGTGGCCGTTGTCGCAGAGCACGTCAGCTGCGGCGGCGCCGACCGTCGAGGCCTGCACCGCTGCCTGGGTCACCACGCTCTGTGGCCGCCAGCCAGCGGGGTGGATCGGCTCGCCGGCCAGATCCCAGCCGCACGCGTGCGCGTCAACAAGGCCTTCGCAGAACATCTCGGCCAACGCGCGTTCGGTGTGGCAATTGGGGCAAAAACGAATCATGGACTTACTCGGCTGGACGACGCGATGAAGTGTGTGCGCTGGTCTGCACCTGATGGCCCTGCGCGCGCAGCAGCTCGCGCAGGCGCAGCAGGTCGCCGCGGCGGGGGATGCCGGCCATCCAGACGGTGCCGGTGGCATCGAACATCAGGTCAAGTGCCTTGTCGGCCGGCGTGCTGGTGCGCTCCAGGCCGGCCAGGCGCGACCGACCGAGCGCGGTGAGCAGGGTGAGGCGCTGGTTGTCGCTGCCACGCAGCGCCAGCGACTGGGCTGCATGTTCAAGGTAGGGGTCGCTGATCACCGCGTCGATCAGGTCGCGCGCTTGGTCCAGCATGGGCTGCAGCGTTTCCAGCGGGTGCCCGCTGTACACCAGGATGTCCGCGGCGGTGCGTTGGCGCAGCCCCACCAGCATCTGCAGCAGCGCGTCGAACTGGTCGAACGGCTCGCCGCCGGAAATCGTGATGCCGTCGGCTTGTGCCAGCCACGGCGCCACCTGCTCGAGCAGGCTGGCCACGTCGACGACCGTGCGCCCCGGGCCCCAGGTGTCGGCTGAAATGCAGCCGCTGCAGCGGATGCTGCAGCCCTGGAACCAGATGCCCAGGCGCTGCCCCGGCCCCAGCGTGGTCACCGGGAAATGCACGCGTGACAGCTGCAGTGGACGGTTCAACCGCGCGCCAGGTTGAGGACGTTGGCATCCACCGCAACGATGGTGAACTGCTGGCCGGGCTGCGCGTCCTGGTCGAACAGGGCACGCGCCAGCGGGTTGAGCAGGTGCGCCTCGAGTTGGTTGCGGATGCCGCGCCCGCCGTTGGACAGGTCCTTCAGGCAGAGCGACCGCAACGCATCGCGGGCCGGCGCGGCTAGGGTCACGTGCAACTGCTGGGCCTGCAGGTCGGCCAGGGTTGCGTCGACCATCTGGTCGAAGATCTGCACGGCGACCTCCTCGCGGATGAAATCGAACACGATGATGTTCTCGCCGATCCGGTTGAGGATCTCCGGCCGGTTCAGGACCAGCTTGAAGTGCCGGTCGATTTCGTCGTGCACCTTGCTCTGCACCTGCTCGAAGGGCTCGCGGGGCAATACATTCGCCACGCGCTCGCCATGCTCGCCCTGGCGGTAGATGCCCAGGTTGGAGGTGAACACGATCAGCGCTTCGGAGAAATACACGCGGTCGCCACGCCCGGACGTGAGCACGCCGTCGTCGAGGATCTGCAGGAACTTGTCGAGGATGCGCGGATGGGCCTTCTCGATCTCATCGAACAGGACCACGCTGAACGGTTTCTCGCGGATGGCGTTGGTCAGTTCGCCGCCCACGTCGTAGCCCACGTAGCCGGGCGGGGCGCCGATCAGCCGCTGGTCGGCATGCTCGGCGCTGAACTCGGACATGTCGAACCGGATGTAGGCGCTTTCGTCGCCGAACAGCAGGCTGGTGACGGTTTTGGCCAGCTCGGTCTTGCCCACGCCGGTCGGGCCAGCCAGGAATGCCACGCCGCGCGGCCGGTTGCCCTTGCGGCTTGCACCCACGCCGGTCATGGCGCGCTTGACGATGTCCAGCATGTGGGTCACCGCATGGTGCTGGCCCTTGACCCGCTGGTGGACGAACGCATCGCCCAGGCGGATGCGCTGCCGGTCGATACGCAGCCAGGGGTCTTCGGTGACGCCGACCTTGTAGCGGCGCACGGCGTCGCCGATCTGGTCCACCGCCACGCCTTCGACCCGGGCCAGCTGTGCGATGGCACTGAGGTCCAGCAATAGCAGCCCCTCGGTGCTCTGCACGAATGCGTCCACCGCCTGCGCGGTGGCCTCGGCGCTGGCGTCCTGGGCACCGGCCAGTCCCTTGAGCAGGGCCGGGGCCAGCGCGCGCCGGGTGAGCTGGTCCGGCTTGGCCACCGGAACGTGGCGGATGCGCGGGTTGCCGACCAGCAGCCAGTCGGGCAGGTCACCTTCCTTCTCCACCACCCAGAGCACCGTGTTGAAGAACGGCTTGCGCTGCACGCCGCCCGGTCGGCTGCGTGCCTGGTGGGAGAGCACCAGGGCCTGGGTGAACAGCTGGTGTTCGGCCGCGCTGAGGGCATCGCTGCGCACCGCCAGGCGCGAAGCGAAATCGATGATCAATGCCACCGGCTCGCCCTGGCGGACGACCAGCCGTTGGAGCGTGGCGCTGAGCAGGTCGATACCGGCGGGCGCGGCGCCGTCCACCGGGGTCAGTCCGAGCGATTGCAGCAGGGCGATGCCGCTGGCGGGATCGGTGCCGGGGCGTTCCAAGGCGCGGAAACCGGCCAACGGGTCCCAGCCCAGCACCTGCGCGTAGCCTTGATCGAGCAGAATGTTGCACAGGGTCTGGTTGAAGCTCTGCGCGGTTACCGTGCCCGGCGCCACTTCGGCTGCCTGCAGGTCGCGGATGTTCCCGGAGAGCACGAACTGGCTCTTTAAGGGAAGGAAACGAACAAGATCGCGCTGCCAGCGCGGACCTTCAAACACATTCTTCCGTGACATCCTGCTGCCTGCTATTCCCATGGTATGGGCAGGGTATTGCGCGCAGCCGTCAATTTCCAGCGCGTGCCGCTAGCCCGCCGCCGCGCCCGGCCGTGCCTGCGCCTTCCATCCGGCGGCCATCTCCACCCGCGGGCGCGGGTGGTCGTGCAACTGCATGAAGCGTTCCGGGTCCACCGGACACCCCAGCAGATACCCCTGCAGGTAGTCGCAGCCCAGTCGTTCCAGGTAGGCCCGCTGGCCGACCGTCTCCACTCCCTCGGCGACGATGTCCATGTCCAGTGCATGCCCCAGCGCCACGATCGCCGAGACGATCACCACGTCCTCGGAGCTGTTCTCCAGATCGCGCACGAAGGCGTGGTCGATCTTGATCTCGGTGGCCGGCAGGCGCTTGAGGTACAGCAGGCTGGAGTAGCCGGTGCCGAAGTCGTCGATGGAGATGCCCACGCCCAGCGCGGCCATGGCCTGCAGCAGGGTAAGGCTGGCCTCGGTATCACGCATCACCGTGTTTTCGGTGATCTCCAGGATCAGCCGGCGTGGCTCGATGCGGTGGGTCTGCAGCGCCTCGCGGACTTCCTGCAGCAGGTTGGGCGAGGCGAACTGGATCGGCGAGAGATTCACCGAGACCGTCCAGCCGTCATGCCCGGCGTCGTGCCAGACACGCAGTTGGCGGCAGGCCTCATCCAGCGCCCAGCGCCCGATCTCGTTGATCACGCCGCTGCGCTCGGCCAGGCGGATGAAGCGGTCCGGTGGAATCAGCCCCTGCTGCGGATGCCGCCAGCGGATCAGCGCTTCGGCGCCGCTGACCGACTGCCCGGCCACACGGGTCTTGGGCTGGTAGTGCAGGAACAGCTGTTCGGTCCCGATCGCGCGACGCAGGTCGGCCAGCAGCTGGAACTGCTGCTCGGCACTGTCATTCATCCAGTCCGCAAACAGCACGTAGGCGTTGCGGCCGGCTTCCTTGGCCTGGTACATCGCCGCATCGGCGAAGGCCATCAGCTGGCGTTCGCTGGCGGCATGGTCCGGGCAGATCGCGATGCCGATGCTCGCGGTCACCTGCAGATCGTGGCGCGGCAGCAGCGGCTCGCCGCCGACGGTCTGGATGATGCGGCTGGCCAGTGTCGCCACGTCTTCGTCGTTCTCGATCGGGACCACCAGCACGAACTCGTCGCCGCCCAGCCGCGCCATCATGTCCGCCGGCCGCAGCAGTTTGCGGGTGCGGTCGGCGACGGCCACCAGCAGCGCGTCGCCGGTCTGATGGCCGTAGGCGTCGTTGACCTGCTTGAAGCCGTCCAGATCCATGAACATCACCGCGAAGCGGCTGCCACGCTGCTCGGCCTCGGCCAGCGATTGCTCGATGCGCTGCTGCAGCAGCCGGCGATTGGGCAGGCGGGTCAGCGGATCGTGCAGTGCCGCCTGGGTCAGCTCGGCGTGGGCGTCGTCCAGCGAACTGCTCAGGTCGGTGTTGCGCAGCCGCAGCAGCTGCGCCTCCATGCGCTGGTCGAGCCAGGAAACGATCAACACCACCGCCAGGATCGCGATGGTCAGCACCAGTACCACCAGTGCCAACCATTGCGCCTGCAGGCCGTCACCGGCCGCTGCGCCGCAGATGCTGCCGGCCGGGAAGCGCGCCGCGGCCATGCCGGTGTAGTGCATGCCCACGATCGCGGTACCCAGAACCAGCGCCGGTGCGGCGCGGTCGCGCAGCCGACGGTGCGTGCTGCGCAGGCGGAAGGCGATGAACAGCGCAGTCCATGAAGCGACCACCGCGATCACCAGCGACAGCGCCACCCAGCCGGCGTGGTAGTCGATCCCGGGCTGCATGTGCAGCGCGGCCATGCCCAGGTAATGCATCGAGGCGATGCCGCTGCCCATGAGCACGGCGCCGAGCGCGAGGCGGCCGTGCGGCAGGGTGGGTTGCGATACCAGCCACAGGGCGAAGATCGAAGACGCCATGGCGGCCAGCAGCGAGACCGTGGTCAGGCCGAGCGCGTAGCCGAGCGGGATCGGCAGCCGGAAGGCGAGCATCCCGATGAAGTGCATGGACCAGATGCCCAGCCCCATCGCGCAGCCGCCGCCCACCAGCCACAGCCAGGTGGTGCGGGGCGTGGCCGCGGTGGTGACCCGGCTGGCCATGTCCAGCGCAGTGAACGAGGCCAGCACGGCGACCAGGAACGAAACGACCACCAACCACGGGGTGTAACTGCCGATCAGCATGGATGACGCTCTCCCTGGTCAACATCTGAGCGATACGACAGAACGCGGCGCCATCACCGCAGAGTACCGGTGAAGGCCTCGTCTTCAGCCAAGACTAACGCCACGCCCGGGGGGCATCGCAAGGGGCAGGTGCGCGGCGCCGCGGAGCGCTGGCGTGGTTGTCCCGGCGTGTCCCGGGTCAGCGGCTGACGCTGTCGGCGGCATCGAACGCCGCATCGAACAGGCGCTGCACCGGTGGGCCCATTTCGCCGGCCAGCACCGTCAGCAGGAACAGCCCCAGCAGCAACGCCACCGGCAGGCCCAGCTGGATCGGATTCAAGGCCGGCGCCGCGCGGGCCAGCACGCCGAAGGCCAGGTTGATCGCCAGCATCGCCACGGTCAGCGGCAGCGCCAGAGTGAGCGCGCCACGGAAGACCTGCAGCAGGAAGGTCGGGGCAATGCTCAGGAACGCCTGTGGATCGGGCAGCGAGGTGCCGATCGGCAAGGCTTTGTAGCTGTCCATCAGCAGCGAGATCAGCGCCAGGTGCCCGTTGACGGTGAAGAACAGCAGGCCGAACAGCAGGTAGAACCACTGTCCGATCACGCCGGAGCTGCCACCGCGCAGCGGATCGCTCATCTGCGCGAACGCCAGGCCGGTGCCCTGGGCCACCAGCTCGCCGGCCATCGCGCCGGCTTCGAATACCAGCCGCAGTACGAATCCGATCGAGACGCCGATCGCCAGCTCGCGGGCGACGGTCAATACCGTGGCCGCATCGAAGCCGGTCCATTCCGGCACCGGCGGCAGCATCGGCGACAGCGCGATCGCCAGCGCACCGGCCAGCAGCACGCGGATCCGCGACGGCACCGCGCGGGTGCCGATCAGCGGCATGGCCATCAGCATCGCGCCGATGCGCAGCATGGTCCACAGGATCGTGCCGATCATGCCGAAGGCCTGCAGGCCATCGGCTGCCATCTGGGTCGCGGAATCCACGGCGGCGGGCCTCAGCCGATCAGGTGGGGAATGCGCTGGAACAGCAGCGTGGTGTATTCGACCAGGTGGCCGATCAACAGGCTGCCCAGCGCGAACAACACCACGGTCAGGGCAGCCGCCTTGGCCACGAAGGCAATGGTGGGTTCGTTGAGCTGGGTCGCGGCCTGGACCACGCCGACCACCACGCCGACGATCAGCACGGTGAGCAGCAGCGGGCCGGCGACCCACAGCACGGTGATCAGGCCACCACGCAGTTCGGTCAGGGCAAGTTCGGGCGTCATGTCAGTCTCGGGTCCGTATCGATCAACAGGGCGGGGCGGTCAGACCGCATTGAAGCTGGCGGCCAAGGTGCCCACCACCAGGACCCAGCCATCCACCAGCACGAACAGCAGGATCTTGAAGGGTGCGGAGACCAGCATCGGCGAGAGCATCATCATGCCCATCGACATCAGCACGCTGGCCACGACCAGATCGATGATCACGAACGGTATGAAGATCAGGAAGCCGATCTCGAAGGCGGTCTTCAGCTCGCTGGTGACGAACGAGGCGACCAGGATCGGGAACGGGATGGCATCCGGACTGGAGTAGGTGCCATGCCCGGCCATGCCAGCGAAGGTCATCAGGTCCGTCTCGCGGATCTGGGCCAGCATGAAGGCGCGCAGCGGCTGGGTGGTCAGCGTCCAGGCGGTCTGGAAATCGATCTCGCCGTTGAGGTAGGGCGCCATGCCGCTGCCCCACGCCTTCTGCCAGACCGGCAGCATCACCATCGCGGTGAGGAACAGGGCCAGGCCGAGCAGCACCTGGTTGGACGGTGTCTGGCCGGTGCCCAGCGCCTGGCGCAGCAGGCCGAGCACAATGATGATGCGGGTGAAGGCGGTCAGCACCAGCAGCATCGACGGGATCAGGGTGATCGCCGTCATCAGCAGCAGTGTCTGCAGCGGCAGGCTGACCGGCTGGCCGCCGATCTTGCCGACATTCACATCCGGCAGCGCCGGTACGCCCGGCACGCCGGGCGCAGCCCAGGCCAGGGCCGGCAGCGCGCACAGCAGGGCGGGCAGCAACAGCGGCAGGTAACGGGTCCAGGAGGTACGGGGGCCACGCATGATCAGGATTCCTTGCGCAGCCGCTGTTGCAGCAGCTGGGCGAAATTCGGGAGGTGTTTGAAATCGGGAAGGCGCGCCGGCGGCGGGGTCGGCAGCGGTTCGGGCAGCTGATGCAGCGTGTTGATGCCGCCGGCGGTGACACCCAGCAGCAGCTGGGTGCCATTGACCTCGACCACCACCACGCGCTCCTTGGCGCCGACGGTCAGGCTGGCGACCACGCGCAGGCCTTCGGCCGGGCGGAAGCCGCTGCCGGGCATGCGCTTGAGCAGCCAGCCGAGGCCGACGATCAGTGCCAGCACGCCCAGCAGCGCCAGCACCGCACCGAACATGCCCGGTGCGGCGGCGGCATGCTGGCCGACCTTGACCGTCGAGGCGCCGACCGCGATCAGCAGCCCGGCACTCAACGCAGTCTCCGGATCCGTTCGCTCGGGCTGACCACGTCGGTCAGGCGCACGCCGAAGCGGTCGTTGATCACCACCACCTCGCCATGGGCGATCAGGGTGCCGTTGACGAACACGTCCAGCGATTCGCCGGCACCGCGTTCCAGCTCCACCACCGAACCCTGGTTGAGCTGCAGCAGGTTGCGGATCGGCAGGCGGGCGCGGCCGACTTCCAGCGACAGGGTCACCGGTACATCCAGGATCACATCCAGGTTCAGCTCGGGACCGAGGTTCTCATCGGACTGCAGCGTGGTGAACTGCGCTGGCGTCGGTTCCACCGGGGACAGCGGTTCGTTGGATTCGATATCGTTCATTTCGAGACTTCCTGGAGTACGGGAACGCGTGGGCGGGTGCCCGGGGGATGGGTGGCGGTGATCTTGACGGCGTTGCACCCGTTGGCGATGCCGAACTCGCCGGTGAACACCGGGATGTTCTCCACGCACAACGGCACCTGCGCCGGCATGTCGATCGACAGGATGTCGCCGACCTTGAGGCCGGTCAGTTCACGCAGGGTCATGCGCTTGCTGGCCAGTACGCTGGAGAGCGTGACTTCGGCGATGTTGAGCTGTTCGCGCAGCATCACGCCCCAGCTGGCGTCGCGGTCGTTGCGATCGCTCTGGATGCCGGCATCGAGCAGCTCGCGGATCGGCTCGAGCATCGAGTAGGGCAGGGTGACGTGGATGTCGCCGCCACCGCCGTCGAGTTCGACGTGCAGGCGGCAGACCACCACGTACTCGCGCGGCGTCACGATGTTGGCGAAGTGCGGGTTGATCTCGGAGTTGATGTACTCCAGCTCCACGTCCATCACCGGCGCCCAGGCTTCCTGCAGGTCGGCGAAGGTCTGCTTGAGCAGCAGGTGGATGACGCGCATTTCGGTGGCGGTGAACTCGCGGCCTTCGATGCGGGTCGGGTAGCGCCCATCACCGCCGAAGAAGTTGTCCACGATCGCGAACACCAGCGTCGGCTCGAACACGATCAGCCCGGTGCCGCGCAGCGGCTTGAAGCGGATCAGGTTGAGGTTGGTCGGCACGTACAGCGAGTGCATGTAGTCGTTGAACTTGATCAGCTCGATGCCACGCACGGAGAGTTCGGCCGAGCGCCGGATCAGGTTGAACAGGCCGATGCGCCACAGGCGCGCGAAGCGCTCGTTGACCATTTCCAGGGTCGGCATGCGACCGCGGATGATGCGGTCCTGGCTGGCGAAATCGTACGAGCGCGCCTCGCCGGGCGTGGGCGCATCGATGTCGGTCTCGACCGCACCGGAGTCCACGCCATGCAGCAGGGCATCGATCTCGTCCTGGGAAAGCAGGTCATTCATGGTCGCCCTTACTGGGTCACGAAACTGGTGAACAGCAATTCGTCGGCACCGGGCTTGCCGGTCTCGGCCTTGAGCAGCTTCTGCACTTCGGCCAGGGAACTGGCCTGCAGGCGCTCTTTGCCGGCGCGGTCGGCGATGTCGGTCGGTTCGACCTGCGAGAACAGCATCAGCAGCTTGGCGCGGATGGCCGGCGCATGCAGCTTGATCGCTTCCATCGCGGCCGGGTCTCGGCTCATCAGCTGCACTTCGACCTGCAGGTAGCGCGGGCCGTCGAAGCTGCTATTGAGGTTGACCACGAACGGTGGTTCCAGGCCGAAGTACTGCGCCGGGGCAGGCACGGCGGATTTGCTGGTGGCCGGCTTGGCGGCCTTGTCGTCGTGCTTGGACTGGGTGAAGTACCAGACGCCGCCACCGGCGGCGCCGGCGGCGAGCACCGCGACCAGGGCGGTGACCAGGAGCGGACTGCGCGGCTTGGCGGTCTTGTCCTTGTCGGCGGATTTCTTGGTTTTATCGGCGGCTGCGGCCACGGGGGAAGCTCCAGAGGATTGCTTCCTGCCTACATGCAAAACGCGTGCCTGAATGCTGGAGATGGCGTGCGTCGGGTTTCTGGCGGGGGTAGGCACGCAACACAGGGGCGGACGTTTGCCTCGCCGGAACCAAGGGCAGCCACGCATGGCGTGGCTCTACCGGTGGCGCCAGCCGCGCCATGCGTGGCTGCACCGCTACGCGATCACGCGTAGGCGTCGACCAGGCCGCGCTGTCGGATCAGCTGGGACGGGGACAGGGTGGTGTCGGCCAGCGCCGGTTCTCCGTCGTCGCCGGTCAGGCCGCCGCTGCCATCGCCACGTCCGCCGTCGGGTGCGGTCTGCTGCTGGCCCACGTCGGCATTGCCGAGCTGGAAGCCCTGTTCGCCGAGCAGCTCACGCAGGCGCGGCAGGCTGCTTTCCAGCGCGTGACGCACATCGGCGTGGGCGCTGGTGAAGGTGGCATGCACCTTGTCGCCGTCCAGCTGCAGCCGCACTTCGATGGGCCCCAGGTCGTTCGGGGTGATCTTGATATGCGCGTGGCCGATCTTCTGGTCCGCCAGCCAACCGACGCGTGCGCCGACGGCATCGTCAAAGTCTTCGCCGCCCAGATGCGGGGTGGCGGTGGGGGAGCCGGTGAACAGGCTGGCGACCACCGGCTTGGCCTCGGTCATGCCCTGCAGCGCATGAAGCAACGGACTGGCGGGGGCATCGGGGCCGTCGTTGGTGGCCGCGTTCAAGGCGTCCGTGAAGGTCTTCAGCAGCAGGGCATCGTCGGCTGGCGCGGCATCGGCGGCCAACGCGGGCAGTGCGATGCTGCCGTCGGTGGACGGCGCGGCGGCCAGCGCCGGCGGGGTGGCGTTCGCCTCCGGGGCTGCAGTCGCCAAGGCCGGCAGCGCCGCATTGGGGCCCGCGGCGGCACCGGTCGCCACGGGGGGGGCCGGCGTGGGCGCCGGCACCGGCAGCCCGTTCAATGCCAGCCCGGCCAGCCCCAGCGGCGGCCAGGCGGCTTCGGTGTCGTCGGCCGGTTCGGCGGCCGGCTTCTCCGGCGTGGCCGGTGCTTTGCCCGTGGCATCGGTGGCGGCGACCAGGTCGTCCGCCTTCTTGGCGCCGGGCTTGGCGGGGCGCGTCGTTGCGTCCTTGTCCTGACCGGGCGCAGTGGTGGCGGTGGTGCTCTTGGCCGCATCGCGGCTGCTGCCCGACCTGCGTGGCGTGTCGTTGCGCGGTGCCTCATTGCCCGGCTTGAGCAGCGCGTCAAAGTCCCGACGGTCGCTGCCGCTGGCGCTGTCCGCGCGGGGGCTGGCCGAGGTGCCGCCCGCACTCTGTGCGGATGCGGCGCCGCCGAGCAGGGCGGGGGGCATCACGGGGTGCCTCCGTTCTCGCTGTCTTCGCGCTGCGCCTGGCGCGAGCGCCGGGCCCCGAGGTCGTCCATCTCGCGCTGGTCGCGGCGGTCGGTGACCACCTTTTCCTGCGCGCGGTAACTGGCGGCCAGCTGTTCCAGCACCTGCTTGTCGCGGCTGGCCAGCAACAGGCGGGCCCGCTCGGCATCGACCTTCTCGCGGTTGTTGTCCACGGTCTGCCGCTGCTGGGCGACCGCGCTGTCCAGGCGATCCAGGAACGCGCGTCGGTTCATCAGCTGAGCCGGGCTGGTGGCCGACATCTGTGCGCCGGCGTACTCCTCGGCGTAGCGGTGCAGCTCATCCAGGCGCGACACATGCGTGTCGAGCGCGCGCTGGCGCTCGGCCAGGTCGCGGGCGACCTCGTCTTCGTGGTCCTGGGCTCGTTTCAGCAAGGGGTCGAAGCGCTTGGATTGGATCATGGCTTAAGTCTCTGGTTCCACCAGCCGCTTGAGGGCGGCTTGACTGTGCGGCAGGTCGGCGGCTTTGCCGACGTCCTGGCCGAGGAATTCAACAATGTCCGACCAGCGCTCCAGCGCTTCGTCGGTCGCCGGGTCGTTGCCGCGCTGGTAGGCACCGATCGCGATCAGGTCGCGGTTGGACGAGTACGCCGAGACCAGCCGCTTGAGCTTGCGGATGCGCAGGCGCCACGGTTCGTCGGCGATTTCCGTGACCACGCGGCTGACCGAGGATTCCACGTCGATGGCCGGGTACAGGCCGCTGTCGGCGACGCGGCGCGAGAGCAGGATGTGGCCGTCGAGAATGGCGCGTGCGGCATCGGCGATCGGATCCTGCGGATCGTCGCCTTCGGTCAGCACGGTGTAGAAGGCGGTGATCGAGCCGCGGCCCTTCGCGCCATTGCCGGCGCGTTCGACCAGCGCAGGCAGCTTGGCGAACACCGACGGCGGATAGCCGCGGGTGGTCGGCGGCTCGCCGACCGACAGACCGATTTCACGCTGGGCCTGCGCGAAGCGGGTCAACGAGTCCATCAGCAGCAGGACGTTCAGGCCCTGGTCGCGGAACCACTCGGCGATCGCGGTGGCGCGGTAGGCGCCATGCAGGCGGGCCAGCGGCGGGCGGTCGGCCGGGCTGGCCACCACCACCGCGCGGCGCAGGCCTTCTTCACCGAGCGTGCTTTCCACGAAATCACGCACTTCGCGGCCACGTTCACCGATCAGGCCGACCACGATGACGTCGGCGGCGGTGTAGCGGGTCATCATGCCCAGCAGCGTCGATTTACCCACGCCGGAGCCGGCGAACAGGCCGACACGCTGGCCACGACCAATCGGCAGCAGCGCGTTGATCGCGCGCACGCCGACGTCCAGCGGCTGGGTGATCGGCTCGCGCGCCAGCGGGTTGATCGATACGCCGGCCATGCCGACCGTGCCTTCCGCGCGGATCGGGCCCTTGCCATCCAGCGGCACGCCGTCGCTGTCGATCACGCGGCCCAGCAGGCCTTCGCCCACCTCCACGCCACCGCGGCCGAGCGAAGGCACAACCCGCGCATTGGGCAGCAGGCCATGCAGTTCCGCGCTGGGCATCAGGTAAGTACGTTCACCGGCGAAGCCGACCACTTCGGCATCGACCCAGCCCCCATCGGCCACTTCGACCTTGCAGCTGGCGCCCATGGGCGCTTCGCAGCCGACCGCTTCCAGCGTCAGGCCGACCGCGCGGCGCAGCACGCCTTCGCGGATCAGGCCACGGCCATGGGCGGTGTCCGGACGGATGTTGTCCAGCCGCGAGGCCAGCCGCAGGTTGCGTGCGGCGGTCCAGTCGGCGGGCGGGGGCAGGGGCTCGGTATTCATGGGGTGGTTCCGGCTTTGCGGATGACCGCATCCAGGGCGCCGCGCAGGCGTGCATCCAGCGTGCCGTCGATGCGCACGGCTTCGGCGTGCACGCGCAGGTCGCCGCGGCTCAGGCTCAGATCCGGCGTCAGGCGCTGGTTCGGGGCCAGGTTGAGCACCGGGGCCAGTGCGGCGATGTCGTCGGGGTGCAGACGGACTTCCACGTCGCGGCTTGCACCGCCCACGGCGTCCAGGGCCTCGTTGACCAGCTGTGCCAGCAGCTCCGGTTCGGCTTCGTAGGCACGGCCGACCAGGTTGCCGGCCACGCGCACCGCCAGCTCGCCGAGCGCGGCGACCACTTCATTCTCCAGCCGCACCAGCGGCCGGCTGAAGTTGTCGAGGATGCCTTCGATCTGCGCGATCAGGCGGCGCACTTCGGCCTGGCCCTGGGCCAGCCCCTCGGCGTGGCCCTGGTCGAAGCCGTCTTTCTCGGCGTTGTCCTGGATCGCCTGGATTTCCTCCAGGGTCGGCAGCTGCAGCAACGGCTCCGGCTCGAACTCCAGATCCGGTTCGGTGAGTTCGAACTGTTCTTCCGGTGGCGGCTCGGGCACCGCCAGCAGGTCCGGGGCAAGCCAGCGCACGGCGTTGTTCACAGCATCGCCTCCGCGTTGCCACCAATGGTGACGGTGCCTTCATCGGCCATGCGCTTGACGATCGCCAGAATCTCGCGCTGCGCCACTTCCACGTCGGACAGGCGCACCGGGCCACGGGCTTCCATGTCTTCCAGCAGGATTTCAGCTGCACGCTGGGACATGTTGCGGGTGATCTTGTCGCGCACCTTGATGTCGGCACCGCGCAGGGCCAGGCCGAGGCGTTCGCCGCTGACTTCGCGCAGCACCAGCTGCAGTTCGCGATCGTCCAGGTCGACCAGATCGTCGAACACGAACATCAGGTCCTGGATGCGGCCACTGAGCGGGGCGTCGATGCGCGCGATCTCGCCCAGGATCGCCTGGTCCTGGCCGCTGTCCATGAAGTTCAGGATGTTGGCCGCGCACTGCACGCCACCGATATTGGACGACTTCAGGTTCTGGTTGCCGGCGAACTGGCGCTCCATGATCTCGTTGAGTTCATTGAGTGCGTTCGGCGGGATGCCATCCAGGGTCGCGATGCGCAGCAGCACGTCCACCCGGGTGCGCTCGGGCAGCAGCTTGAGCGCATCGGCGGCCTGGTCGGTTTCCAGGTGGGCCATGACGATGGCGATGATCTGCGGGTGCTCGTTGCGGACCAGATCGGCGACGGCGCGCGGATCCATCCACTTCAGGGCATCCAGGCCGGTGGTGTTGCGGCCGAGCAGGATGCGGTCGATCAGGCTGCCGGCTTTTTCGGTACCCAGGGCCTGCACCAGCATGTTGCGGATGTAATCGTCCGAACCGACGCCCAGCGAGGTCTTGGAGCCCAGCTCGCTGCCGAACTGGTCCATGACCCGCTCGACCTGCTCGCGGGTGATGTCGGTCATGGTCGCCATGGCGATGCCGATCTTCTGCACCTCCTTGGGTTCCATGTGGCGCAGCACTTCGGCCGCGTCCAGTTCGCCCAGCGAAAGCAGCAGCACGGCGGCGCGCTGCACGCCGGTCAGCGGGGGAGGTGCATCAATCATTGGCCACCCAGCCCTTGACCACCTGGGCCACGCGCTTGGAATCGGTCTTTACAGCTTCACGCGCCATGCGCAGTCGTTCCTCGTAAGAGTCCACCGGCAACGCCAGGGGTTCATGTCCCGCCGCGTGCAGGCGTTCGCTGCCGATCGCAGGCAGGCCCTCGCCATCGTCGACCAGCTGCACATCGGCACTGTGGGGTTCAAGTTCGTCGTCTTTCGGCTTGGTCTGGCCGGTGATCGAGCGCAGCGCCGGGCGCAGCACGCCGAACACCAGGGCCAGCACCACGATCGCGCCAAGCAGTAGACGCAGTGCGTCCTGTACCTGTGGCAGCTCCCACCACTTCGGCCCTTCGACCGGGGTGACCTCACGCACGAACGGGGCATTCATCACCGAGACCGTATCGCCACGCTCGGCATCGAAACCAACCGCCTGCTTGACCAGCGCTTCGACGCGCGTCAGCTCAGCAGCCGAGAGCGCCTGGTCGGCCATCTTGCCGTTGGCCCCTGCGCGCGGCACGTTGTCCACCAGCACCGCCACGGAGACGCGCTTGATGCGGCCGGCCGGCTGGCGGGTGTGCTGCAGGGTGCGGTCGAGCTCGTAGTTGCGGGTGGCGTTCTTGGAGGTTTCGGTCGGTGCCTGGGCGGTGGCCGGGGCGGCCGCCGGGCCCGGCGGGGTATTGCTGGCCGCACCGGGCACGCCCTGTGGGCCGGGCACGTTGCTGCTGTTCTCGCTCATCTGCTCGCTGCGCAGTTTCTGCGGCTCGCCGTTGTAGAGCTCACGGGCTTCTTCGATCACCGAGAAGTCCATGTCCACGCTGACTTCCGGATTGACGCGGCCAGGGCCGGTCATCGGTTCGAGCAGCTCGCGGATGCGCTGGTTGAACGAGGTTTCCTGGCGGCGGACCTGCTCGAACTGCGCGGCATTCATGGCCGCATCGCTGTTCGGGTCGGAGACGCTGAGCATGCGCCCGCTCTGGTCGACCACGGTCACCCGCTCGGGGGCAAGGTCCGGAATGCTGGCCGCGACCATGTGCACGATCGCATCGATCTGGCCGCGTTCGAGCTGCTGCCCACCGCGCAGTTCCAGCACCACCGAGGCACTGGCCACGTCACGCTGGCGGGTGAAGGCGCTGGGCTTGGGGATGGCCAGGTGCACGCGCGAATCGCGGACCGGACGCAGCGTGTTGATGGTGCGCGACAGCTCGGTTTCCAGCGAGTGCTGGTAGCGGGCGTTCTCCATGAACTGGCTGACGCCGAAGCCCGGGTCGCGCTCCATCAGTTCAAAGCCGAGGCGGCCGCTGTCGGTCAGCCCGGAGCCGGCCAGCTTGAGGCGGGCATCGTGCAGGTTCTTCTCCGGCACGGTGATGCCGCCGGTGGCGGGGTCGAGCTGGAACGGAATCTGCGCCGCGCGCAACAGGTCGGTGGCCTCGGCCGTGGCCTTCTGGTCCAGCCCGGTGTACAGCGGCACCATGCCCGGCTTCTGCGACCAGAAGAACACGAACAGCCCTGCCGCCACGGCCACGGCGATCATCGCCATCAGGCCGAGCCGACGGGTGATCTGCAGGCTTTGCAGCCGGTCGAACCACTGTCCAGCCTTTTCGGTGTTCAGCGATTCTTTGGAGAGCGACAGGGCCATGCGTTTCTATCCTTACAGCGGCATGTTCATCACGTCCTGGTAAGCCTGGACGAGACGGTTACGGACTTCCACGGTGGCGCGGAAGGCGATCTGGGACTGCTGCGAGGCGACCATCACTTTGGCCAGGTCCGCACCGGGTTCACCCAGTTCGAAGGACTTGGCCAGCGCGCCGGATTTCTGTTGCGCATCGTTGACGCCGGCGATGGCGCCACGCAGGGTTTCGGTGAAGCTGGGGCCCTGGATATCCTGGGGGGCCACCAGGCCCTGGATGGCATTGCTGCGCGGCACCTCCGTCAGCGGACTGACGGCGGGTTGCCCCATCTGGGTCTGGAAGGTGCGGATCTGAGAAAGGATCGAGGTGACGGAGTGCGACATCTGGAACGTTCCGAAGCAGGGGTGGGTTACGGGTGAATACGTTGCAAGTGCCGTGCCGAAACCGATGAGCGATTCAGTTTCGTAAGGGGGGCGGGGGTTTGCGTATTCAGCCGTCCCCGTGCACAGGGCGGGCGCGGTGCGACGGCATGCGCCAGCGGCAGTGTGTTGCGCTGGCGTGCCGGAGAGTCGACGCCGGAAAACCGGCGGAGGGTGGGGTCAAAAAAAAAGCCCGGGACGTGCCCGGGCTTCTGCTTTCCAGCTGCCAATCCGCTCAGCCGGCCAGTTCGGTCTGGTCGCGCTCGATGCCGTACTTGCGCAGCTTTTCCACCAGCGTGGTGCGGCGCAGGCCGAGCAGCTGGGCGGCGTGGGCGACGACGCCCTGGGTGCGTTCCAGCGCTTCGTTGATCAGGTTCAATTCGATGCTGGCCATGTGGTTGCGCAGGTCCATGCCGTCGTCCGGCAGGGCCGGCGCGCGGGCAGCCGGGCCGCTGCCGTTGTCCGCTGCCGTGGTGCCCTGGGCACCCGGGGTGTGGAACGAAAAGCTGCGCAGGTCCAGGCGCTCGTCGGCCGCCGCCGCCGGTACGGCCGCCACGACCGGGGCCGGGACGGCGAAATCGCCGCGGTAGCGCGCCGGCAGATCCTGCACCCGCACGTTGCCGCTGGGGTGCAGCACGGCCAGGCGCTCGACCAGATTGGTCAGCTCGCGCACATTGCCCGGCCATTCGTAGGTGGCCAGCGCCTGCAGCGCTTCGCCGGTGAAGCGCACTTCGCCGCGCCCGGTACGGGCCAGCTGGCCGGCAATGGTGGTGACCAGCGCGGGCAGGTCTTCGCTGCGCTCGCGCAGGGCCGGCACGTCGATCGGGAACACGTTGAGCCGGTAGAACAGATCTTCGCGGAACTTGCCGTCGGCGATGCGCGATTCCAGATCGCGATGGGTGGCGGCGATCACGCGTACGTTGCAGCGGATGGTCTGGTTGCCGCCGACCCGCTCGAAGCTGCGCTCCTGGAGCACGCGCAGCAGCTTGACCTGCATCGGCAGGCTCATGTCGCCGATTTCGTCCAGCAGCAGGGTGCCGCCTTCGGCCATTTCGAAACGGCCCTTGCGGGCGCTCAGCGCGCCGGTGAAGGCGCCCTTTTCGTGGCCGAACAGTTCGCTTTCCAGCAGGTCGGCCGGGATCGCGCCGCAGTTGATCGCCACGAACGGACCGTCGCGGCGCGGCGAACGCTGGTGGATCGAGCGCGAGACCACTTCCTTGCCGGTCCCCGATTCGCCCAGCACCAGCACGGTGGTGTCGAACGCGGCGACCTGCTCGATCATGCGGCGCAGCTGGGTGACGGCCGGGCCCTCGCCGGTCGGCCCCTGTTCCTGCACGGCGCCGGCCTGGTGCTCGGCATCCAGGCGCTTGAGGCTGGCGCGGCGCAGCAGGCCTTCCATCTGCGCGTGGCGCAGCGGGGCTTCCAGCGGCCACACATTGGCTTCGTGCAGCCCGTACTGCCGGGCGAAAGCGGTAGTGTCGCCATCGATCAGCATCACCGGCGGCGGCAGCGCGCCCTTGCCCAGCCAGGCGAACAGCGCGTCGCTGCGCTCGGAGCCGTCCAGGCCGCCGATGATCGCGGCCATCCAGTCGTTCGGGCGATGGCGGGTGATGTCGAAATCGTTCGCGTCGGCCACCCAGCGCGGGTTGAAGTCCATGAACTCCAGCAGGGCGACGGTGCGCTCGGCGCGGACCGCGTCGTTGTCCACGACCAGGATGCGTGATTCGCTCATGATCCGTTCCCCTTCAGGCCTTCCAGGATCGGCATCACTTCCTGGATGTAGGACAGCTTGCTGACGAAGTTGTCGGCCCCTGCGCGCAGGGCGTGCTCGCGGTGTTCGGCGTCATCGAAGTGGCTGGCGATGACGATGTAGGGTGCGTCGTCCTGCGATTTGATCAGGCGGGTCGCCTGCAGGCCGCCCATCTCCGGCATGGCCAGGTCCATCAGCACCACCTTCGGGCGCAGCGACTCGGAGCGTTCGATCGCTTCCAGGCCATTGGCGGCGCTGCCGATCACATCGAGCCAGTCGACCTTGCGGAAGTGGCGCATGGCGGCGTTGATGAAACCTTCGTGGTCGTCGACCAGCAGGACGGTGAGCTTGTTCATGTCTTCCATTTCCTTCAGCCCACCCGGGCCAGGAGGTGCGGGGTGCTGGCATGGCTGCGGCGGCGTTCGCGCGCCGGGGCGATGTCCAGTTGTTCGCGGTATTTTGCAACGGTACGGCGGGCGATGTTCACCCCTTGGCGCGAGAGCAGGCCGGCGATGGCTTCATCGGCCAGCGGGCGCGCGGCCGGCTCGGACTCGATCAGGCGACGCACCATGGCCTTGACGGCCTGGCCGGAGACGCTGGCGCCTTCCAGACGGACCGCGAAGAAATGCTTCAGTTCCAGCGTCCCGCGCGGCGTCTGCAGGTACTTACCGGTGGTGATGCGCGAGACGGTGGACTCGTGCATGCCGATTTCGTCGGCCACTTCCTTCAGCGTGAGCGGCGCCATGGCTTCTTCGCCACGGGTCAGGAAGCCGGACTGGCGCTCGATGATCACCCGCGCGGTGCGCAGCAGGGTGTCATAGCGCATCGACAGGCCACGGGTCAGCCAGCGCGCTTCCTGCAGCATGTCGCGCAGCGGCTGGGCCGCTTCGGTGGTCTCGGCCAGGGCCTGTTCGTAGTGCGGGTTGATGCTGAGGCGACGGCTGGTGGCAGGATTGAGCGCCACGCGCCACTGACCATCGGCGTGCCAGGCCACCACGTCCGGGATGACCACGCCGTTGCTGTCCGGCAGCAGGCCTTCGCCCGGGCGCGGCTGCAGCGACAGGATCAGGCGGACCGCTTCATGGATATCGGCGACTTCGGCATCCAGGTCCCGGGCCAGGGCCGGGTAATCGTGTGCGGCCAGTGCGGCCAGGCCGTGATCGAGCACGCGCTGGGCCAGATGGCGGGCGGCAACCCGGCCGGGCAGGGCGCGCAGCTGGACGCTCAGGCATTCATGCAGGTCCTGCGCGGCCAGGCCGACCGGGTCGCCGTGCAGGATCTGCTGGCGGACCGCTTCCACGCCCGCGGCATCGACATCGCAGCGGGCGCTGGCCAGCAGGGTCAGCTGGGCGAGCGGGGCATCCAGATAGCCGGCGTCATCGCAGTGCTCCAGCCAGAAACCGGCCACGGCCAGTTCGCGGGCATCCAGCTCCATCGCCAGGCGCTGCAGGGCGCGCAGCTGCGGGTCGGAGGATTCGCCCGCCGCCACGCGCTGCATGCGGTCATCGTCGCCATCCTGCCAGCCGGCGCCGGCGACATCCCACATGGTGCTCTCGGGCAGTTCGTCGAAGGCGGCCACGTCCTGGCCGGTCGTGGCTTCGGCGGTCTCGGCCGCTACCGGCTCCGGCGCTTCCTCGAGCTCGAGCAGCGGGTTGCTGTCCAGTGCGCGGCGGATTTCCAGTTCCAGCTGCATCCCGTCAAGCTGCAACAGGCGGATGGACTGCAGAAGCTGCGGCGTGAGGTGAAGCTGCTGACCCATCTGGGTCGACATGGAGGCTTTCAAGGTGGTTCCCCGTTCGCACCGACTCCCCGGTGCGTTATGGAACACATCTTGCTTCTGTTCCCGTACGCCGGGAATCAGGGGGTTCCTGAGTCGGGTCGTCAAATGCCTGACAGCGTGTGGGGAAAACCCCTACACCAGCGCGGTATTTTGACGTTGCCGGACGGCCGGGCCTTGCACTGTGGTCGCCGGCACCGCCGGCCGGGCTTCAATAATCCGTCACCGATCGGCCGGCTGCCCGCTGTGTGCCGGAGAACCGGCGCACTTCACTCCAGCTCGTGCTGGTGGCGGGCGGCGAGCAGCACCAGATCATTGGCGCGGCGGCAGCCCAGCGATTCCATCATGCGGGCGCGGTGGGTCTCCACCGTCTTGACGCTGATGCCGAGGTCGGCGGCGATTTCCTTGTTGCTTTCGCCCTTGCCGATCTGCCGCAGGATCTCGCGCTGGCGCGGCGACAGGGCCGCCACGCCGACCGGCTTTTCCCTGCCCAGCATGGGCGCCAGCATCTTGGCCGAGATCTGCGGGCTCAGGAACACCTGGCCGGCATGGGCGGCACGCAGCGCCAGTTCCAGCTCCTGCGGGGCGGCATCCTTGACCACGAAGCCGACCGCACCCCGGTCCAGCGCATCGCGGACGTGCACGGCATCGTCGTGCATGGTCATCATGACCACGCGCGAGCCGGGCGTCCGCAGCAGGATGTCGCTCAGGGCTTCCAGGCCGGTGCGGCCGGGCAGGGACAGGTCCATCAGCACCACGTCCGGGGAATGCTGCACGCTCAGTTGCAGCGCCTGTTCGGCGTTGCTGGCCTCGGCGATGACCTCGACGTCGGCAAAGCCCTGCAGCAGGCGGCTGAGGCCGGCACGGACCAGGGTGTGATCATCGACGATGAGAACGCGCACAGGCTGCTAGGGAAGCGGGGAGGTCGTCACCTTAACGGAGTGAAGGCCTACCGCCAAGCCGATTGGGTCACAGTCGGGAGCGTATGGTCAGCGCAGACGACGTGCTTCGGCGATCTGGCGGCGGTGCAGGCGGAACAGATGACGTTCCAGCGCCATCTCCAGCGCGTCGCTGAGGCCTTCGAACCGCAGCCAGAGATAGTGCGCGCCCGAGCCGTTGGCGGCTTCGGCGACGATGACCACCGGCAGGTCGATATGGTCGGGCAGCCAGTCGCAGGGCTGCAGGCGGATCACGCCCATGCTCCCCGGGGTGGCGCCGCTGCGCGTGCCCTGTTCCAGGCGGATGCCGCGGCGCGACCAGCGCAGCGGACGCAGGGGCAGGTCCTGGGTCGTCTGGCGCACCAGCCGCCCCAGCAGCACCATGACCAGATCCAGCTTGGCCTCCAGGCGCTGTACCTGCAGCGTCGCATCGCTGCGGTCGTCATGGCCGTCGTCGCCGCGCGCGTCCTCGACCAGGGCCACGCTGCGCAGCAGGGTCTCGGCGGTCCCGGGGCGGATCACCGCGCTGCCGATGCGGAACTCGGCCGGCAGCGCCAGTTCGCAGCTCAGCGTCTCATCGAACAGCTCGCTTTCGGCCGGGTGATGGATGGCGCTGGTGCGAAGGTCGGTCATGACAGGGATTCTGCGGTCAGGTACGCCTGCGCGGCGCGAAGGGACTGGTGGCCGTTGTGGATGTGGCGGCTGGCGTCTTCGCGCTGACGCATCATGAACAGCATGATGCGCTGCTGGCGCGCCTGCAGCGAGGACAGGCCCGGCACATCGAACAGGGCCGACGGGCCGGCCAGGTAGTTCTGCTGGGCGGCATCGAGGGCGTCCAGCTGCAGCCCGGCCTCGTCGAAATTCTCGTCGTGAAGCGCGGTTTCCAGTGCATCGAGCCGGGCGTTCAGCGCGCCGAGCGAACTCACGGGGCGGCCTGCGCAGTCTGGCGCTGCTGCTGGGGGATGGCATTCCACGCGGCGTCGATTTCGCCGAGCAGCTCGAGGGCTTCGGTCAACGCGGCCGGATCATTGTGCAGGTTGGCTTCGGTCAGCCGGTGCATCACGTAGTCGTACAGTGAGGACAGATTGCCCGCGATTTCGCCGCCGGCCTCATGGTCCAGCGAGCCGTTGAGATGGCCGACGATCGCACAGACCTCGCCGATCGCCTTGCCTTTGCGCGCCTGGTCGCCCCGTTCCATGCAGGCCAGTGCGAGACGAAGGCGTTCGCAGGCACCGGCCAGCAGCAGCGCCACCAGCTTGTGCGGGTCGGCATCGGTAACCGAACTCTGCACGCCGACCTTGCGGTACTGCTCGGTGAATTGACGGTTGGAACCGTACATCAATCATGTCTCCTTCATGCGGGGCCGCGAGGTTCGCGACATCGTCGGCACCGGGTGGAGCCTGCGGGGTGTCCTGCCAGTGATATCGGCAGCGGGCCGGTTCAACTTGAGTCCGCTGCCGCGATCGATCAGCCGCTGAGCTGCGAGAGCTGCGAGGTGAGGCTGGTCATGGTCTGGCTCATCTTGCTCATCAGCGCGTCGAGCGCGAGGAACTGCTTTTTGTAACGCTCGGACACGCCTTCCATGCGCACATCCAGCGCCTTGCGGCGCTTGTCGATGTCGGTCAGCGTGGTGTTGAGGCTCTTGGTGCGCGAGACGAACGCGCCTTCCTTGCCCACGGTGGTGCTGACATAGCCGTCGACCATGGCAAACAGCTTGGCCGCTGCACCGTCATCGCCGGTGAAGGCTTCGCGTACCGCGCCACCCTGATTGACCAGGGCCGCGTCGAACTTGGCGGTATCCAGCACCAGGCTGCCATCGGCGTTGGGATAGGCGCGGGTCTGCAGGCCGATCTTCTTGGGGTCCAGGCCGGCGGCCGAGAGATCCTTGAGGATGCCGCCCATCATGCTGCGCAGCTGGCTGGAAGCGCCGCGCATCTGGGCATCGCCGGTCAGCGAGGACGGTTCCTTGTTCTCGATGTCGTACTTGGTCGCGGTGTTGATCGCCGCGATGGCGCCGTTGTAGGCGGTGACGAAGTCCTGCATCACCTTGCGCGCAGCGGCGACGTCGGTACTGATGGTGACGGTGCTTTCGCCTTCCTTCTTCAGGTTCAGGGTGAGGCCGGGCACCACGTCAGTGACGGTGTTTTCGCTGCTGGTGATTGCCACGCCATCGATGGTCAGCTTGGCGTCTGCGGCCGGCGTACGCTCCTTCAGACTGGCAGCGAGGTCGGCCAGCTTGCTGTTGCCTGGTGCGGCAGTCAGCGCGATGGCGTTGGCGGCGCCCGACTTCTCCTGCGAGAGGGACAGAATCTGGTTATCGCCAGACGCGATGAGCGTGGCCTGTACACCCGAGGCGCGGCCGGCTTTCTCGATCTTCGTCCGGATCGAGCTGAGCGTGTCGTCGGCTTCGACGTTGATGTTCAGCGTCTTCTGCTTATCGCCGACGCCAACGGTGAGCGTCAGGGTTCCGGCGCCAAACGTGTCTGTTTTCGGTATTTCGGTGTTTGAGATCAGCTTGTGTGCGGTAGCCAGCTTTTCCACGTTGACAAGGTGGGTGCCCGCCGCCGCAGAATTCGTCCCGCTGACCGTCAAGATCTCGTCGGTGCCGGGCTTGCTGGCCGTGAACGTGCGGGCATCGAAGGCCGTATTCGCCTTCAGCGCCTTCAGCGCGGTGTTCAGGGTGTCGAACGCGGATTTGACCGTGCCGATCGCCGAGAGCTGCATCTTGGCCTTGGACTGCTGCAGGTTCAGTGCGTTGTCCGCCGGCTTGCGATCGGCTGCCACCAGGCTGCTGACCATGCCGGAAATATCCAGTCCTGAACCGATGCCGCCGTAACCGAAGTCCGCCACGTTGTATCTCCTGTTTGTTGCCACTGCAGTGAAGTCGCAGGGCGATGCCATCAACGAAAGTAGCGGCCGTAGCCGCCGGGTCTTTAGAACCACGTTGATGCAGGAGTTGTGCCAGCCAGGGCGGGGGCGGGTTTGGCACGCCGGTTGCAGGAGCCCTGGGGCAGGGGCGGCGATGCGCGCCCTTGATAGGTGGTCTGTAAAAAACCCTCCTCCAATGCAGAGGAGGGGTCAGGCTACTGAAAAGCGGGGGGAGACGAAGCCACCCGGGGTGTTCAGTCAAACAAACAGCGCTGATAACAGTTCTGCCGCAGGGGCGGGCCATGGCCACGATGATGTGGCGACCGGGAGAGAGTCCGGTCCCATGGCCATGGCCCGTTCCTGCGCGTGCTTTGCGATGCCTCGGGTTGCCCGCGCCGCCGGCCGAAGCCGGCGGCGGGGACGATGCAGCCGTGGATCAGCGCAGCAGGCTGAGCACGTTCTGCGGCACCTGGTTGGCCTGGGCCAGCATGGCCGTACCGGCCTGCTGCAGGATCTGGGTGCGGGTCAGCTCTGCGGTTTCCTTGGCGAAGTCGGTATCGCGGATGCGGCTGCGCGACGCCGACAGGTTCTCCGTGGAGGTCTGCAGGTTGGCCACAACCGAGGTGAAGCGGTTCTGGACAGCGCCGAGGTCGGCGCGGGTGTTGTTGATCGAGCTCAGGGCGTTGTCGACCAGCGACAGGGCCTTCTGCGCACCCGTCACCGTCGAGACATCCAGATTCGCGACGTTGGCGGTGGTCACAGCAGCGTCGGCCGTGTGATCGAAGCCTGCCGGGCCGGTGATGGTGATGTCGGCATCGGTCATTGCAATGCCATCCTTCACCTGGGTGACCACGATCTCGCCGGCGTCATTCAGCTCCGCAAGCACACCGGTCTCGCCGAGCTTGGAGTTGATGGCAGTCACCGCGGCCTTGTTCTGATCGGCGACGGTCGCACCGCTCTTCAGTTCGATCTTGTCGAGGTTGACGGTGGTCGAACCGACCTTGATGGTGCCGGACAACGTCGCATCGGCGGTCAGGACAGCATCCGCGTCGGCGACCTTGCCGGTAGCGAACGTGGAGGTGCCGAGCTTGGCAGTCGTGGCATCCACGATCTTGTCGATGGCGATCGCCTGACCGGCGTTGGCGCCCACCTGGAACAGCTGGCTGGAGAACGAACCGTCCAGCAGCTTGGTGCCGTTGAAGT